>JAYVEZ010000258.1:0-2506 GCA_043773645.1 Cytophagales bacterium | reverse complement strand
GATCACGACTATATAAAAACAATGGGGATGCACGTTATCGCCGGCCGGGATTTCTCGCGGGATTTTCCTTCCGACGAGAAGCAAGGATTCATACTGAATGAGACCGCGGTAAAAGTGTTTGGATTCGGCACGCCAGCCAAGGCCATCGGCCACCCGCTTGACTGGAAGCGGTGGGATAATGAATTGCTCAAAAAAGGCGAAGTCATCGGTGTTGTAATGGATTTTCATTTCAAAAGTTTGCGCGAGAAACTCACCCCCGTGGTCATTCAAATTTACCCGGATGCGTTTTGGAAAATCACCCTTCGCATCAAGCCCACCGACATCCCGGCAACGCTGGCCCATTTTAAAAGAACCTATGAGCGGCTTGATCCGGAATGGGCATTTACCTATACGTTTGTTGATCAGAATTTTGATGCTATGTATAAGTCAGAAGAAAAACTCTCCGCCCTGTTTACGCTCTTCACGGGGCTGGCCATCGGCGTTGCCTGCCTGGGTCTTTTTGGCCTGGTGGAGTTCAGCGTCAACCAACGCAGCAAAGAGATCAGTATCCGTAAAGTATTTGGTGCCAGTATCCGCTCGCTGCTGCTTCTGCTGACCCGGAAATATTTTGCGTTGATCATGATTGCTTTTGTAGTGATCATACCGCTGAGTTACTATGCCGCCGATCAATGGCTTTCCCATTTTGCGTATCGCATCGCCATCAGCCCGCTGATTTACGTCAAGGCCTGTGCCCTGATCCTGATCATCACGGCCTTTACCATCAGCTTCCAGTCGCTGAAGGCTGCGTTGGTGAATCCGGCAAAAACCCTGAGAAGCGAGTAAATAGTTCTTTCCTGATCATTTCTACGTGACCTCCTATGTTCCTATGTGTTTAATAATTTTCATTCATAGCACAAAGCGAACCCACGAAGACGGTTTCAAAAACATTTCAATTTTGTCTGAAAATAGTGCAGCCTGAACAAAAACACAGGGTCTTTAGGTAACCATTAACTTTTAATCAAGTTGATATTAAAATAAATCCTCCCCTATGATCCGTAATTACCTGAAAGTCGCGCTGCGGGCAATTCTCAGAAACAAACTTACTTCCTTTATCAATATAGCAGGTTTGGCTTTTGCCATGACTTGCTGTCTGCTCATCTTTCTCTTTATCCAGGATGAATTGAGCTATGATCTCTACCACAGCAAGGCAAACCGGATTTACCGGGTAACGCGGGAGTTTCTTTCCCCGGATGGCTCAACCACCCTGCATCTTGGCCACGTGTCTCCGCCGTTTGGGCCGTTGTTGAAAAACGATTTCCCCGATTTTGAACAGGTTGTGCGAACCTGCCAAAATCGCTATCTGATCGCCTACCAGGAAAATGCAGAAGTAAAAAAGGCCTTTAACGAAGACAATACTTTTTATGCAGAGCCGGAGATATTCCAGGTCTTTGATATTCCCCTGGCGGAAGGAAATAAGAATAAAGCCCTGACGCAACCCTTTACGATGATGCTCTCGGAAAAAACCGCCAGGAAATATTTTGGCAACGAAAGTGCCCAAGGCAAACGATTAAAAATCAATGACAAATTCGACTTTGAAGTGACCGGCGTGTTCGCGGATTTTCCCCGCCAGTCGCATTGGCACCCGGACTTCCTGCTGGCCTTTTCCACACTCGACGACAGCACGCTTTATGGCCGCCGAAGACTCGAAACCAACTGGGGCAACAATTCATTTGCTACCTATGCGTTGGTGAAAGACCAGCCTTTTGATCCAAAAAAAATTGAAGCACAATTCCCCGCATTCCTGGATAAACATATGGGGACGGATGCGGCCAAAAATGCCCCGCTGCCTTCCTCCTGGACAAAGTTGTACCTGCAAAAACTGACCGATATTCATCTCCGTTCCCAACTTGACTCGGAAATTGAAACGAACGGCAATATTAACAACGTGTATATGATGGGGGTGATCGGTTTATTTATTATCCTTATTGCATGCTTTAACTTTGTCAACCTTTCCACCGCCCGCGGTACGAAACGCGCTAAGGAAGTGGGCCTCCGCAAAGTGGTGGGCGCATTCCGGACCCAACTGATCACTCAATATCTTAGCGAATCGGTACTCACGGCCTTTCTCGCTTTGGTGATTAGCCTTGGACTGTCGTCTTTCGCTATGGGCTGGCTCAATAATTTCACCGGCAAATTTTTGGAAATCAATTTGACCCATGGACTTTTGATTCTTGTCTTGGTGGGTTTTACGGTTTTAGTTGGATTATTAGCCGGTATTTATCCGGCCCTTATAGTCTCGGGATTTAAGCCTGCTCTGGTGCTAAAGGGGCAACAGGGATCGGCAAAAGGCAAAGGCGGAATTCGAAAAACACTGGTGGTAGCCCAGTTTGCCATCTCCATTGCCCTAATGATCGCAACGGCCATCACTTTTCAGCAGTTGGAATTCCTGAACAGGCGTGACCTGGGTTATGCCAAAGATCAGATCGTGACGCTGCGCAACTTCAGGGAAATCGAAACTAACTATGAT
>JAYVEZ010000257.1:0-15521 GCA_043773645.1 Cytophagales bacterium | reverse complement strand
GTGTTCTTTGCCATGAGCAAGCACACCAATGGAACCAAGCTGTATTCCGCACGGATCATTCCATTCAAAGGATCCTGGATTGAGTTCGCGACCGATGTGAACTCTGTAATGTACGCGTACATCGACCGAAAGAAGAAATTCCCGGTGACAACATTGTTGCGCGCCATTGGATACGGAACGGACAAAGACATCCTCGACCTCTTCGGATTGTCTGAAGAAGTTGAAGCCAATAAGAATACGCTGAAGAAAGTGGTGGACCGGAAGTTGGCTGCCCGCGTATTGAAGACCTGGACGGAAGATTTCGTGGACGAAGATACCGGTGAAGTGGTTTCCATCGACCGGAATGAAGTGTTGCTGGAACGTGACCATGTGCTGACTGCAGAAGATGTTGACATCATCGTCGAGAGCGGCGTGAAATCAATCATTTTGCACCGTGATGATGTGAACGTCACTGACTATCACATCATTTTTAACACCTTGGCAAAAGATAATTCAAACTCTGAAAAAGAGGCCGTTGAACAGATCTACCGCCAGCTGCGCAATACGGAAGCACCGGATGAGCAGACTGCACGGGATATCATTCAAAGCTTATTCTTCAGTGAGAAGCGTTACGACCTCGGTGAAGTAGGTCGCTACCGCATTAATAAGAAGCTTGGACTTGAACTCAGCGCCGACCAGCGTGTATTGACGACTCAGGATATTATCCTGATTGTTAAATACCTTATCGGCCTGGTAAACTCCAAAGCACTCGTGGACGATATTGACCATTTGAGCAACCGAAGGGTACGTACCGTGGGTGAGCAATTGTACACACAGTTTGGTGTGGGCCTCGCCCGCATGGCGCGTACCATCAAAGAACGGATGAACGTCCGTGATAACGAAGACTTCAAGCCCGTTGATTTGATCAACGCGCGCACCTTGTCTTCGGTGATCAACTCCTTCTTTGGAACAAACCAGCTTTCGCAGTTCATGGATCAGACAAACCCATTGGCAGAAATCACGCACAAGCGGCGGATGTCTGCCCTCGGGCCCGGTGGTCTTTCCCGTGAACGCGCCGGATTTGAAGTTCGGGATGTGCACTATACTCACTATGGTCGCCTCTGTACCATTGAAACCCCTGAAGGTCCAAACATCGGTTTGATCTCTTCTCTTTGTGTTCATGCAAAAGTGAACAAGATGGGCTTCATTGAAACCCCCTACCGCAAGGTGGATGGTGGACGTGTGAAGACAAAGGATATTATTTTCCTTACGGCAGAAGAAGAAGACACCTTTAATATAGCCCAGGCAAATGCAAGGCTGAAGCCGAATGGCGAGTTCATCGCTGAAAAGGTGAAGGCGCGCTTTGAAGGTGATTTCCCGGTGGTGTCTCCTACGGAAGTAAAATACATGGACGTGGCACCGAACCAAATCGTTTCGATTGCTGCTTCCCTGATTCCTTTCCTTGAGCACGATGATGCTAACCGCGCCCTCATGGGTTCGAACATGCAACGGCAGGCTGTGCCCCTGATGAGGCCAGAAGCACCGATCGTCGGTACCGGCCTTGAAGGACGCATTGCACTTGACTCACGTTCACTCATCCTGGCGGAAGCCAACGGTGTGGTGGATTATGTGGATGCACGCAAGATTGTTATCAAGTACGACGTATCGGAAGAGCAACAACTGGTTCGCTTTGACGATGAGTACAAGAGCTATAAACTGATTAAATTCAGAAGAACAAATCAAGACACCTGTATCAACCTGACACCCCTCGTGAAGAAGGGACAGAAGGTTGAAAAAGGTCAGCCGTTGTGCCAGGGATACGCCACCGAAAATGGTGAGTTGGCCCTGGGTCGCAATTTGCTGGTGGCCTACATGCCTTGGCAAGGATATAATTTTGAGGATGCGATCGTTATCAGCGAGCGTGTTGTTCAGGATGACATCTACACATCCATTCACGTTGAAGAATTTGAGCTGGAAGTACGCGACACAAAACGCGGTGAAGAAGAGTTGACATCTGAAATTCCCAACGTAAGCGAGGAGGCCGTCAAGCACCTCGATGAGAACGGAATTATCCGGATTGGTGCAGAAGTACGCGAAGGAGATATCCTGATCGGTAAGATCACGCCGAAAGGTGAGACAGATCCTACCCCGGAAGAAAAACTTCTCCGGGCAATCTTCGGCGACAAGGCCGGTGATGTGAAGGATGCCTCCATGAAGGCGCCCCCCTCATTGAAAGGGGTAGTGATTGAAACCAAACTTTTCTCACGTCCGAAGAGAGACAAAGATGTCCGCTCCAAGTCGAAGAAAGAATTGGATGCGCTGAAGAGCCGTTACAGCAAATCGTTGGCGGACCTGCGTGCGGAAATGGTCAAGAAACTGACCAGCATCTTTACGGGTAAGACGAGTCAGGGTGTGAAGCATAAATTTGGAGATGAACTGATCGCCAAGGGAGTGAAATTCACAGGCAAGGTGATCGAAAGCAACCTGTTCCCCGATAAGAATATCTACCGCGATGAAAGCAACTACAATGTTCCAGAAGAAGTCAACCTGATTGCAGACGTAAGCCTGGAGTCATGGACAACCGACGAACATACCAACGAGTTGGTAGCAGAGATTGTGAAGAACTACCTCAATAAGCGAAATGTGATTGCCGGAGAATTCAAGCGTGAGCGTTTCACCTTGGAGGTAGGTGATGAATTGCCTGCCGGTATCGTTCAATTAGCCAAAGTGTATGTAGCCAAGAAGCGCAAGCTGAAAGTAGGAGACAAGATGGCTGGACGTCACGGAAACAAAGGTGTGGTTGCCAAAATCGTTCGCGATGAGGATATGCCATTCCTCCTGGATGGAACGCCTGTTGATATTTGTTTGAACCCCCTCGGCGTGCCTTCACGTATGAACCTGGGTCAGATCTATGAGACCGTATTGGCATGGGCTGGTAAGAAGTTGGGTAGAAAGTATGCTACCCCGATCTTCGATGGTGCAAGCCTCGAAGATGTTTCTGCCGAGTTGAAAGAAGCTGGTCTGCCGGAATTTGGAAGAACCTATCTCTATGACGGTCTTACCGGTCAGATATTCGATCAACCTGTTACGGTAGGTATTGCCTACATGCTGAAACTTGGCCACTTGGTGGACGATAAGATGCACGCACGTTCAATCGGGCCTTACTCCCTCATCACGCAACAGCCTTTGGGTGGAAAAGCCCAGTTCGGTGGTCAGCGCTTTGGAGAGATGGAGGTTTGGGCGATCGAAGCATTTGGTGCATCGCATATCCTCCAGGAAATCCTGACCATCAAGTCGGATGATGTCATCGGCCGTGCGAAAGCATATGAATCGATTGTAAAAGGTGAGAACATGCGCAAGCCCAATATTCCTGAATCATTCAATGTGTTGGTTCATGAATTGAGAGGCCTTGCACTCGAGATCACGATGGATTAAATATAGGCATGAGGCATTGGGCACTGGGAGCACCCAATGCCTAATGCCCAATACCTGATGTCGAAATAGATTATATAACTGAAAACTATACACAGCATGTCTTTCAGAAAAAATAAAAAGATCAACAACGATTTCTCTAAAATCACCATTAGCCTGGCCTCACCGGAGTCAATCCTGGAGAGCTCGCATGGTGAGGTAACACAGCCCGAAACCATCAACTACCGGACCTACAAGCCGGAAATGGGTGGCTTGTTCTGCGAGCGGATTTTTGGTCCGGTTAAAGACTGGGAGTGTCATTGCGGAAAGTATAAGCGGATCCGTTACAAGGGTATCATCTGCGACCGTTGCGGTGTAGAAGTGACAGAGAAGAAGGTGCGTCGTGAGCGCATGGGCCATATCGAATTGGTAACACCCGTTGCCCACATCTGGTATTTCCGTTCTCTGCCAAACAAAATTGGCTACCTGCTCGGATTGCCTACCAAGAAGCTTGATCAAATTATTTACTATGAGCGGTATGCTGTTATTCAGCCCGGTATCAAGGAAGAAGATGGCATCAACCGCCTCGACTTCCTGACCGAAGAAGAATACCTGGACATCGTTGACAAGTTACCGCGCGAGAATCAAATGCTCGACGACAACGATCCTAAGAAATTTATTGCCAAGATGGGTGCCGATGCGTTGGAGATGCTCCTCAGCCGTGTAAAACTGGATGAGCTTTCTTACGAGTTGCGTCACCAGGCAGCCACTGACACTTCGCAGCAGCGTAAAGCTGAGGCGCTCAAGAGATTGAAAGTGGTAGAAGCTTTCCGCGATGCCAACACACGTGTGGAGAACAGACCACAGTGGATGATTATCAAGATGGTACCGGTGATTCCTCCGGAACTTCGTCCGCTCGTGCCCCTGGATGGTGGTCGTTTTGCTACATCGGATTTAAATGACTTATATCGAAGGGTTATTATCCGCAATAACCGCCTCAAGAGATTAATTGACATCAAGGCACCTGAAGTGATTCTCCGCAATGAGAAGCGCATGTTACAAGAGGCCGTTGATTCACTGTTTGACAATTCAAGAAAAGTAAACGCTGTTCGGTCGGAAGGTAACCGCGCCCTCAAATCCCTCAGCGACATGCTGAAAGGAAAGCAAGGACGTTTCCGTCAGAACCTCCTCGGAAAGCGAGTCGACTACTCAGGTCGCTCGGTGATTGTGGTAGGCCCTGAATTGAAACTGCATGAATGCGGTCTGCCAAAAGATATGGCGGCAGAATTATTCAAGCCATTTATCATTCGCAAGCTGATAGAAAGAGGCATTGTAAAGACAGTGAAGTCTGCGAAGAAAATCGTTGACCGCAAGGATCCTGTGGTATGGGATATTTTGGAGAATGTGTTGAAAGGACATCCGGTTCTTCTGAACCGTGCTCCAACACTTCACCGCCTCGGTATCCAGGCTTTCCAGCCAAAACTGATTGAAGGAAAAGCCATCCAGTTGCACCCGCTCGTTTGTACAGCTTTTAACGCTGACTTTGACGGTGACCAGATGGCTGTTCACGTGCCCCTCGGCCAGGAAGCAATCGTTGAAGCTTCGTTGTTGATGTTGTCATCGCATAACATTCTCAATCCTTCCAACGGTGCGCCTATCACGGTACCTTCACAAGACATGGTGTTGGGATTGTATTACCTCACCAAAGGCAGAAAAGGTGAAAAAGGAGAAGGCAAAACCTATTTCGGACCTGAAGAAGTGATCATCGCTTACAACGAAGGCAAACTTTCGAAGCATGCAATCATTAAGGTTCGCGTACGGGCAAAGGATAAGAAGACCGGTCTCTTTGCGACTGGAATCCTCGAGACCGTGACCGGTCGTGTGATTTTCAACCAGGTCATGCCTGAAGAAGTAGGCTATATTGATGAACTGTTGACGAAGAAGAAGTTACAAGGCATTATTGCCGACGTATATAAAATCGCCGGTTTGGCAAAAGCCGCCAAATTTCTCGATGATATCAAAGAGCTCGGTTTCCAGATGGCTTACCGTGGTGGATTGTCGATTGGTTTGGATGATGTAAAAATACCTGCTGAAAAAGAAAAATTGGTTGCCACCGCACAGAAGGAAGTAGACGGCGTGTGGAACAACTACATGATGGGTCTGATCACGGACAACGAACGTTATAATCAGGTGATTGACGTTTGGACCAGGACCAATACCCTTCTTACCAACACGTTGATGAAACAGTTGGAAGAAGATCAGGGTGGATTCAACTCCATTTACATGATGATGCACTCCGGTGCACGCGGTTCAAGGGAGCAGATACGTCAGTTGGGTGGAATGCGCGGTCTGATGGCGAAGCCTCAGAAAAACCTCGCAGGATCAGTAGGTTCTATTATAGAAAACCCGATCCTCTCCAATTTCAAAGAAGGATTGGATGTATTGGAGTATTTCATTTCTACGCACGGTGCTCGTAAAGGGCTTGCAGACACAGCCTTGAAAACGGCTGATGCAGGATACCTGACCCGCCGTTTGGTAGACGTGGCACAGGATCTCGTGATCACGGAAGAAGATTGCGGTACCCTGCGCGGATTGAAGGTGATGGCGCTGAAGGACAACGAAGATATCGTGGAACCACTCTCTGAACGCATTGTGGGTCGTGTATCCGTACACGATATCTACGATCCTATTTCGGATGAATTGATTTGTGCCGCCAGCGCGGAAATCACCGATGAGATTGCAAAACGCATCGACGAGACGAGCATTGAAGAAGTAGAAATTCGTTCGATCCTGACTTGCGAGTCACGGGTGGGCGGATGTACCAAATGTTATGGACGCAACCTGGCGACTGGCAGAATGGTTCAGGCTGGTGAGGCCGTGGGCGTTATCGCAGCACAGTCCATCGGTGAGCCTGGAACACAGCTTACGCTCCGTACCTTCCACGTAGGTGGTGCCGCTTCCAACATTGCGACGGAAGCAAGCATTAAAGCAAAGTTCACAGGCGTGATCGAATTCGAAGGAGTTCGTACCATTGATTCCACCGACAAGGATGGCAACAAGGTTAAAGTTGTCATGGGTCGTACCGGTGAACTCAGGATTGTTGAAAAAGAGAAGGCACGTGTGTTAATTACGAACAACGTTCCTTATGGCGCTTTCCTGCATGTGAAAGAAGGACAGAAAGTAGAGAAAGGTGATGAGTTGTGTAACTGGGATCCTTACAATGCCGTGATCCTCTCTGAGTTTGACGGTGAAATTGAATACGAGGCAATCATTGAGGGCATCACCTTCAAAGAGGAATCCGATGAACAAACCGGTCACCGCGAGAAGGTGATCACGGAGACACGCGACAAGACGAAGAACCCTGCGATCATTGTCAAAGGAAAGTCCGATACCAAAGGATATAACATTCCGGTAGGAGCTCACTTGGCAGTGGATTCTGGTGAGCAGATTAAAGCGGGTCAGGTGCTTGTGAAGATTCCCCGTGCCGTTGGTAAGTCACGGGATATTACAGGTGGTCTGCCACGGGTAACAGAATTGTTTGAAGCACGTAACCCTTCCAATCCGGCTGTCGTCAGTGAGATTGATGGTGTGGTGACCTACGGAGGCATTAAGCGTGGTAACCGCGAAATTTTCATCGAATCACGAGATGGAGTTCAGAAGCGTTACTTGGTGCCGCTCTCGAAACACATCCTCGTTCAGGATAACGACTTCGTAAAAGCAGGGCAACCTCTTTCGGATGGTGCCATTACGCCTTCGGATATATTGTCTATCAAAGGCCCTACGGCGGTACAAGAGTATCTGGTGAATGAAATTCAGGAGGTGTATCGCTTGCAAGGTGTGAAAATCAACGACAAGCACATAGAGGCCATTGTAAGCCAGATGATGCAGAAAGTTGAAATCATCGACAGCGGTGACACCAGCTTCTTGCAAGGTGAATATGTAGATAAGCTGGAATTCCGTGAAGTGAATGACTTAGTCCTTGACAAGAAAGTTGTTTTGGAGTCAGGCGATTCACAGAAATTGAAGCCAGGACAGATTGTATCTGCACGGGAGTTGCGCGATGAGAATTCATCCTTGAAAAGGAAAGACCAGAAAATTGCGGACGTTCGCGATGCGATGCCGGCCGTTTCCAGGCCTACTTTGCAAGGGATTACGCAGGCTTCCCTGAAGACGGAGAGCTGGCTCTCGGCCGCCTCTTTCCAGGAAACAACCAAAGTGCTCAGCGAAGCCGCCATACGCGGTAAAGCCGATCACCTGGCAGGCTTGAAAGAGAATGTGATCGTAGGTCACCTGATACCCGCAGGTACTGGCCAGCGGACATTCAACGACCTGATTGTTGGATCTGAAGAGGAGTATGACAAGATGGTTGAATCAACCAATAGTCCTGCTCCGATCAAAAAGGAAAAAGAGTTACAGGTATAGTTTATTTGGTGATTGGGTGATGTGGTGATTGGGTGATTGAACCCAGTTGCACATCGCGAGATCACCACATCACTAAATCACAAAATATCATGGCAGATGACAAGAACCAACCGATCCAGAATCAGATCAATATTGAACTGAGTGAAGAGATCGCTGAAGGTGTTTATTCCAACCTGGCCATGATTGCGCATTCCAACAGTGAATTCGTGATCGATTTCATCCGACTGATGCCTGGGGTACCCAAAGCAAAGGTCAAGTCAAGGATCGTGATCACCCCGGAGCATGCCAAGCGCCTGCTGGCGGCCCTCAAAGACAATATCGAAAAGTACGAGGCTTCATTTGGAGCCATCAAGCGAACAGACGAATTGCCCAAATTCCCAATGAATTTTGGCGGGGCCATGGGTGAGGCTTGACAGTCAAACAACTGATTTTCAACACGATAGGATGCAAAAATCTTTAAACTTAAGGTTTTGTATCCTATTTTCTTTTAAATACCTTTGCAGTCCTAATTTTTAAGCGGTTCATAAAGAGACAAATAAATGCCTACCATTCAGCAACTCGTACGAAAAGGGCGGAAGAAATTGACTTTCAAGTCAAAATCTCCTGCGCTCGACTCCTGCCCTCAGCGCAGGGGTGTGTGCACCCGGGTGTATACCACCACTCCTAAGAAGCCAAACTCTGCCCTTCGCAAGGTGGCGCGAGTGCGACTTACCAATGGGAAAGAGGTTAACGCTTACATTCCCGGAGAAGGCCACAACCTTCAGGAGCACTCGATCGTGCTGATCCGTGGAGGCCGCGTAAAAGATCTTCCCGGTGTTCGTTATCACATCATCCGTGGTGCATTGGATACTGCCGGTGTAGGAGGCAGAAAACAAAGTCGTTCCAAGTACGGTGCCAAGAGGCCCAAAGCCGGAGCTGCTGCCCCCGCTGCAAAAGGAGCCGCCGCCAAACCAGCCAAGAAATAATCTTAGAAGTCATGAGAAAATCAAAGCCGAAAAAGAGATACCTCCTTCCTGATCCCAAGTTCAGCGACACGTTGGTTACCAAGTTCGTGAACTACATGATGGAACAAGGCAAGAAAAGTGTGGCCTACAACATCTTCTATGATGCCATTGGCATTGTAGAAAAGAAATCCGGTGAGAGTGGTTTGGAGGTGTGGAAACGCGCCATGAACAATCTCATGCCTTCAGTGGAAGTAAAGAGTCGCCGGGTAGGAGGTGCTACTTTCCAGGTGCCGATAGAAATTCGCCCGGAACGCAAAGTCAACCTCAGCATCAAATGGCTCATTGACTATTCAAGGGCCCGTGGTGAGAAAACCATGATGGACAAGCTGGCGGCTGAAATTCTGGCAGCTTCCAAAGGAGAAGGTGCGGCCATCAAGAAGAAGGACGATACCCATAGAATGGCAGAGGCGAACAAGGCATTTTCACATTTCAGATTCTGATAGAGTAATGGCAAGAGATTTAACATATACCAGAAACATCGGTATTGCCGCGCACATTGACGCCGGTAAGACTACGACCACCGAGCGCATCCTGTATTATTCAGGGGTTAACCATAAGATTGGTGAAGTGCATGATGGTGCTGCTACCATGGACTGGATGGATCAGGAACAGGAGCGGGGTATCACCATCACATCGGCGGCTACCACGGTTTACTGGAAATATAAGAACAATGATTATCACGTAAACATCATTGATACCCCTGGGCACGTTGACTTTACCGTAGAAGTAAATCGCTCCCTTCGTGTATTGGATGGATTGGTTTTTTTGTTCAGCGCCGTGGACGGTGTTGAACCTCAATCTGAAACCAACTGGCGCCTGGCAGACAATTATAAAGTAGCCCGCATTGGCTTCGTTAATAAAATGGACCGTGCAGGTGCTGATTTTCTGGGCGTTTGCAAGCAAGTAAAAGACAAGCTGGGTAGCAGGGCTGTTGCCTTGCAGTTGCCAATCGGTCAGGAAGATGGTTTTAAGGGAGTTGTTGACCTCGTTGGCTTCAGGGGAATCATCTGGAATGACAACGACAAAGGCATGACTTTTCAGGAGATTCCGATCCCTGCAGACATGCTGGAGGAAGCCAAAGAATACAGGGAGAAACTCCTCGAAGCGGTCGCTGAAGTGGATGAGACCCTGATTGAAAAATATTTTGTGGATCCCAGCTCCATCACGGAAGCAGAAATTTTGAAGGCCCTGCGCGAAGCCACGGTGAGCATGAAAATTGTTCCGATGGTTTGTGGTTCTTCCTTTAAGAACAAGGGCGTACAGACCATGCTCGATTATGTCATGGAGTTACTTCCTTCGCCGTTGGATAAAGATGTAATCATTGGTACTGACCCAGACACCGGCGAAGAGGTATCGATCAGACCTGATGAAAAAGAACCCTTTGTAGCCTTGGCATTCAAGATTGCAACAGATCCATTTGTGGGTCGCTTGTGCTTCATCAGAGCTTATTCTGGTGTGCTTGAGTCAGGCTCTTATGTTTATAATACCCGTTCCGAGCAAAAGGAGCGGATCTCGCGTGTTTTTCAAATGCACGCTAACAAGCAGAAACAGATTGACCGCCTGCCTGTCGGTGATATTGGCGCTGTAGTAGGCTTTAAAGATATCAAGACGGGTGATACGCTTTGCGATGAGAAACGCAAAATTGTATTGGAATCCATGGTATTCCCTGAGCCTGTAATCGGGTATGCCATTGAGCCCAAGAAGCAAGCGGATTCTGACAAACTTGGAATGGCAATTTCCAAACTGGTTGAAGAAGATCCTACCCTCCGCGTAAACACGGACCACGAAACGGGTCAGGTAATCCTTCGCGGGATGGGCGAACTTCACCTCGAGATTATCATCGAGCGGTTGAAGCGCGAATTCAAAGTTGAGATCAACCAGGGCGCGCCTCAGGTGGCTTACAAGGAGGCCCTCACGAAATCAGTTGAGCATAAAGAAGTTTACAAGAAGCAAACGGGTGGTCGTGGTAAATTCGCTGACATCGTGTTTGAGATAGGGCCCCGTGAAGCATTGGGACCTGAAGATAAGCCAGGTCTT
Source organism: Cytophagales bacterium (assembly GCA_043773645.1). GTDB lineage: Bacteria > Bacteroidota > Bacteroidia > Cytophagales > Cyclobacteriaceae > ELB16-189. The sequence continues at coordinate 4,668 of JAYVEZ010000257.1, read as the reverse complement.
GAGTTTGAAAATGATATTGTCGGCGGCGTTATCCCGAGGGAATTTATTCCTGCCATTGAGAAGGGATTTGCATTGGCCATGGTCAATGGACCACTCGCTGGTTACCCAATCGACAACATGAAAGTACGGTTGTTCCATGGTTCATACCACGACGTTGACTCCGATTCATTGTCGTTTGAATTGGCAGCCCGCATCGGGTTTAAAGAAGCGGCCAGAAAGTGCGGACCTCAGTTGCTGGAGCCTATCATGGGTGTGGAAGTAATCTCGCCCGATGAATATACGGGTTCCGTTACTGGAGACTTGAACAGGAGGAGAGGAATTATGAAGGGCATGGATACCCGCGGTGGGGCACAAGTAATTAAAGCCGATGTTCCGTTGTCAGAATTGTTTGGATACGTTACGGACCTGCGCACGATCACATCAGGCCGTGCATCGGCATCGTTAACATTTTCTCACTATGCTGCCGTACCAAGGGCTTTGGCTGAAAAAGTAATTGAAGATGTAAAAGGTGCTGTGGCTGCTAAATAAGATTTAACAAGGTTATGAACCAGAAAATAAGAATCAAACTCAAGTCGTACGATCACAACCTGGTCGACAAGTCTTCAGAGAAGATCGTGCGTGCTGTAAAAGCAACCGGCGCTGTGGTCAGCGGACCCATTCCATTACCTACAGAGAAAGAGATTTTCACGGTGCTGCGTTCACCCCACGTGAACAAGAAGTCGCGTGAGCAATTTCAACTTTGCACCTTCAAGCGCCTGGTGGATATCTATTCCAATAGCGCCAAAACAGTAGATGCCCTCATGAAACTGGAACTTCCCAGCGGCGTGGACGTGGAAATAAAGGTGTAGAGATCACTGAATAAAAATATCTCCCGTCCTGTCCCGATAGCTTTTGGGACGGGACGGGTTTTTTATGATGAAAAAGGTTGATAAAAGGACAAAGGTGGACAAAAAGGAATCTCCAGATTTTTACTGGGAGAATGGGTTTATGGTATTCACTGAGACCTACCACAAGAAACGTGGATACTGTTGCCAGTCGGGCTGTCGTCATTGCCCTTATGGATTTCGCAAAGAGGTAAAGGTTTGACTCCTATACGATTTTTCGTAGAAACGCCTTTAATGTTTTCCAGAATTCCTGTGCGGCCTCTGTGGGCAAGCTCGAATTGTTCATCACATCTTTTAATAGTTTTTCCTTTTCGATCTGGAGTTGAGGTGCGTTTGCAAGCTCTCTGAAGTGCTGTTCTATACTTTCGTCCAGCCATTGTTTCTTTTGCTCATTCCTATCTTGTTGGAAATGGCCGGAGGCCTGAGTATGGAGATGATAATCCTTTATCATTTTCCAGGTCTCTTCAATGCCCTTATTCTCCAGGGCAGATATTGCCAACACGCGGGGTATCCAGCCGGAGGGTGATCCAGCCTGAAGGTGCAACGCGCTTTGTGCGTCCGCCCTGGCTTGCATGGAGGGCTTCAGATTTTCGCCATCGGTCTTATTGATCACAACACCGTCGGCCATTTCCATGATTCCCTTCTTCATCCCCTGCAGTTCATCTCCAGCTCCTGACAGCAAGAGCAGGAGAAAGAAGTCAACCATGCTGCGCACGTATGTTTCGGATTGACCTACGCCAACGGTTTCGATCAGGATGACATCGAAACCTGCTGCTTCGCAGAACAGTATAGTCTCCCGGGTGTGATATGAAACACCTCCCAGCGCCAAGCCCGTGGGCGTTGGCCGGATAAAAACTTGAGGGTTGCGGCTAAGTTGCTCCATCCTCGTCTTATCTCCCAGGATACTGCCTTTCGTTTTTTGGCTCGTGGGGTCAATGGCCAATACAGCTACCTTTTTACCTTGTTCCGTTAATAGCTTGCCAAATACTTCAATAAAAGTACTCTTCCCAACCCCTGGTACACCCGTAACACCAATGCGAATGGATTGGCCGGTGTGTGGCAGTAATTTCTTTAGCAGGCTTTCGGCCTGGTGCCTGTCTTGGCCCCGTGTACTTTCAGCGAGGGTGATGGCTTTTGCCAAAATTGACCGATCCCCATCCAAAATGCCCCGTAACAACTGGGTCTCGTTCAAAACGGTAAGAGAAGGCGTTGGCATAGGTCAGGTTGATTTACAAAGCTAAATTTTTAATTTTACTCAGTTCCACCGCATCCCTCATGAAGAAATTTTGGTTCCAAAGCCTTATCATAACGGTATTCGTGTTTTTCATGCTATGGGGAGCCACCGAGGCGACTGACTTCAATCTTTTCCAGGCATTTGATTCTGTTGGGCAGGCATTAAAGGATTTTGAACTCACAGACTATGCGTTTTCCAAACTCAGGCCTGATCCGGATGTTGACCAACGGATTGTACTAGTCAATGTTGGAAGTCTGCCTCGACGGGCCGTCGCTCAACAGATCCAGATGATCAGTCAATATAAACCGCGTGTTATCGCCTTTGATGGATTCTTCGATTGTGAGGGTGGTCTTCGTGACAGTGTTAATTGCCCCCAGCTGCTGGACACCTTGGGGAACCTTATGCTGAGCAGTGCCATACAAGGAGCTCCTAAGTTTGTTCTGGCCACAAAACTATTGCAATCAGATTCATTGGCGCAATTTGATTCCAACGAAGCCGATTCGCTTGAGTTTTCTGACCCGATGTTCAATGATTTTGCCAAACATGGATTTGTTACTTTGCCGACGGATGCTACTTATCAGGAGGACGTTAAGCAGTGCCGGTCAATTTACCCAAGTCGTTTGGTGGGAGGAAAGGAAGAGTTGGCGTGGTCTGTCCAAATTGCGATGCAGTATGATTCTGTCAAGGCGCAAAGGTTTCTTGGGAGGGGCAAAGATGAGGAGCTTATAAATTTTAAGAGAAATATTGAGGTTCGCCAGCTCAGGCTGAAAAGTTTGAAAAATGATCAGACCGGTGTTAGCAATTTTGCAACGCTCTACTATGTAGTGGATGTGGAGGACATTTTGCGGGGCAACGTACTGCCCGAGTTATTCAAGGACAACATTGTGATGATGGGCTTCCTTGGTGAATATGTAGGAGAACCTGCATGGGAGGATAAGTTCTTTACTCCCTTAAACAAGAAAGTAGCAGGTAGGGCTAACCCCGATATGTTTGGACTGATCGTCCATGCAAATGTTGTGTCGATGATACTCGATGAAGACTATATTGACACAATCACGGAATGGCAGAAATACGTGATCGCATTTCTGGTATGTCTCTTCACAGTGGCATTATTTATTTGGATTGATCAGAAACTGCCAATGTGGTTTGATGCCCTTTCGGTGATCATTCAGCTGGTGGAATTGCTGATAATATCCTCTTTCATCATCTATGCGTTTTCATCCTGGAATCTGAAACTTGACCTGACCGTAGCCATTGGCGTTTCAGCCCTTGTTGGCCCTTGTTATGATATTTTCAAAAGCATCCAAAACGAGATAAACAGGCGACTTACCAAGCGCCGCGAGAAGGTATTAACCCCCTGAGAGTTTGGCACATTTTTAGTACATTCGTATGGTGAAATCCTGAAATAAATCAGGAATTGAGACACTGGAGGGGTTACAAGATGTAAACCCCGTCATAAATTGAAATAATCAAATAATAAATATGAAAAAAGGCAGGATTCTATTGGTTGTTGGCTTAATCATGTTGGCGTTTTCTGGCTATTCACAAGACTATGCGTTTAAAGTGCTGGCCAACAAAGGGGCCAATGAATACAAGTCAGGGGATGTCTGGCAGTCCATAAAAACTGGGAGTAGCCTTAAATCGGGCGATGAACTAAAGATTAGCGAGAATTCATACCTGGGACTGGTCCATGCGAGTGGAAAACCACTGGAACTGAAACAATCCGGTAACTACAAGGTAGCCGACCTGGCTGCCAAGGTGAGTGGTGGAACAAGTGTATTGAATAAATACACTGACTTCATTTTGAGCAGCAATTCAGCGGAATCGAAAAAGAATCGCCTGAGCGCTACAGGAGCTGTACACCGCGGCGAAGCGGCCTCACTGACCGTGTTCCTGCCTCCTGCCCAGAATGCCAGCATCTATGGGAAGACCATGGTGGTGGAATGGGAGACACCCAAGAGTGGTGGACCCTATGTAGTGACGTTGAAAAACATTTTTGAGGAAGATTTAATCATGTTTGAAACCCCTGAGACACTCATTCACATTGACCTGACAGATCCCAAACTTGTCAACGAGAGTGCATTTCTGGTGGAAGTATCCAGCAAAGCAGACGCTTTGATTACCGACGGGAAAGTGGTGCGGTACAAGACAAAGTCGGAAGGCAAGGTTGTGAAAAAACTCTCGCCGGCTGACCTGGAGCGCGTGAGAAAGGCATTTGCTGAAATATCAGGGGAGCTAAAAGAGCAAACCGCCCTGGACAAATTTATTCAGGCTGGATTTTATGAGCAAAATGGCTTGCTCATTGACGCGCTCACTTCTTATGAAGATGCTATTAAAATGTCACCGGATATTGATACCTATAAAGAAGCCAGGGATGAATTCTTGTACAGGAATAAATTGGCAACTCCCAAGCCATAACATAAGATAATTTCAATGAAACCCTGGTCGTGATGCATTCCGGCCAGGGTTCTTCATTTTTGGCCGGCCGCAATATTCTTCTAATTTTGTACAGCACCCTAAATACTTCCCCATGAGCGTACTCGTCAATAA
>JAYVEZ010000256.1:0-7370 GCA_043773645.1 Cytophagales bacterium | reverse complement strand
CCAGACAGAATTGCAAGAACTGGAACCGGATGTGCGGGTGCAGGCGAGGGGAGGAGTATTCTATCCGGGAGATGCTCACCTCACCCCCCGGTTGCTGGTTGAAAAATTGATTGTACTGTTGAAAGAAAAAGGTGTTGTGTTTCAAACCACTACAACGATCAGTGAATTTATTATTGAAGGCAATGCGATCAAAGCGGTGAAGACTCCCCGGGGAGAATTTGAAATGGATGAGTGGGTATTGGCTACCGGATCATGGTCTGGGTCCATGGCTTCATCGCTTGGAATATCTTTGCCGATGCAGGCAGGAAAGGGTTATAGTTTCACCGTTCCTGAAATTAAAAAAAATACGCGCATACCTTCCATTTTTCTGGAGGCACGGGTAGCGGTCACGCCCATGGGCAATTCCCTGAGGTTTGGTGGTACCATGGAGATTGCGGGAGTTAATCACTCAGTCAATATGCGTCGGGTAAAAGGAATCTTTGATTCCATCACACGCTATTATCCTGATATGAAAGTGAGTATGCCTGCCAGGGAAACTGTATGGCACGGGTTGCGACCATGTTCTCCAGACGGGTTGCCCTACATCGGGCGATCAAAGCGACGCACAAACTTGATATTTGCTACAGGTCATGCGATGATGGGGCTTAGCCTGGCGCCGGGCACGGGCAAGCTGGTTTCGGAGTTAGCGTTGGACACGAAACCGGGTGTTGACCTTAGGGCCTTCGATCCTGAGCGGTATGACCACTAAGGCGAGGAAATAAAAAATGCCCCGATGAGTCGGGGCATTGAAGTTTTCTATAGAAGTGTTAGCCTCTTAGTCTTCGCGATTGAAGCTGCCGCCTCTGCGGAAACCACCACCACCACCACCGCTGCCGCCGTTGCTGCGATAATTGTTGGGTCTTTCTTCGCGTGGACGTGCCTCATTCACAACGAGACTTTTTCCTTGAAAGTCAGCTCCATTGAGACTGGTGATGGCCTGGCGAGCAGCGCTATCGTCGGCCATTTCCACGAAACCGAATCCACGGCTGCGCTGAGTGACCTTGTCCATAATGATCTTTGCAGAAGTTACTTCCCCATACGCTGCAAAGTGCTGTTTCAGTTGGTCTTCGGTGGCCTTCCAGGGAATGTTGGCTACATAAATGTTCATGTGTACTGTTGAAATTAGTTAAATATTAAAAATCCGTTAATCCAATAATCTCAACTCGACTGAAGTACCAGGAAACCTATGTGCCTACAGGGCCGATTATGCAATTAACCGGGTAAATATAAGGATATTTTAAATATTCAAATTAAAGTTTCTGGGAGGCAATGCCCCTGAATGAGCCCTAAGCCCTCCTTTTGAGGCATAAAAGACGTTTTTGAGTGATTGGCCTAGTAAAATAAGTTGTGATGAATACCTTTTGGACTGGTAAATGAACTGATATTCATCGATTCAAGCCTCAAATTAATACCTCTTAAGGAGTATACCCAGGGTGCTCCGTTATGAATTTCTTCAGGTTGCTTTCGGCGATCGCACGGATCTTTGTTTTAATCAGGGGTGACCAACCCAGCAGTGTCCCTGAGATGCCAAGGGCCATGCCTGACCATCGCCAAAGATTAAATGAATCGGTGTGTTTGATCATCTTGCCTTCGCTGAATTCAAATTTTGCATGAATGATGTTATGAACCTTTCGTCCGGTCCGTGAAAAAGTGTAATGTGCTTCCCAGTCGCATGACCCGATGAGTCCATCAGCTTTTACATTGTTAAATGAAATGGACAGGTCCTTCCCGGCGATCGCCAGCATGTGCCACATGGCTTTCGCCTCTCCGCCCTTCAGTTTCCGAAACACGGGGTCAGAGAATACGATTTTGTCATGGTAACAGGCCTGCATTCCTTTCCAGTCTTTTTGTTGAAAATGGGAATAAAAGTTTTCTATCAAATTTTTCGTGTCCTGCATATTGATTCTAATTCTTTTGCATTTTCCACTCGAATGAGAAAACATCGGGACGGGCATAATGTCCTATTACATCAAAGTCCATCTTTGCTTTGATGATCTCTCTGGGGTCGATCTCGGCTGTCACCACTCCTTCATTCCCAAAGAGGGGCCCAGCCAGTACTTTCCCCAATGGGCTGATGATCACACTTCCGCCGCTACTGGGCAATGACGGGTTGTCTACACTTAATAACTTTTGCAATTCGGGCGGATAGTGGTCTTTCGTCAAATACTGATTGCACCCCATCACAAAACACCTGCCTTCACAAGCAATGTGTGTCAAGGTTGCCTGCCAGCTATCACGACAGTCGGCCGTGGGTGCGAGGTAGATCTCAATACCTTGCTGATAGAGAGCGGTGCGGGCCAGTGGCATATAGTTCTCCCAACAGATGAGCCCGCCGATCTTACCCAGGGGTGTGTCAATTACATTTAAATCACTGCCGTCTCCCTCACCCCAAATAATTCGCTCTGCTGCCGTAGGCTTGAGTTTCCTGTGGCGATGAATTAATTGACCTTCGGGCGAGAAGTAGAGAAGGGTGCAATAAAGGGTGTCGCTGACTTTGTCTTTCTCGGTGACGCCCACAACGACATAAGCCTTGGCTTCTTTGGCCCATTGGGCTATCTGCACTGTTTCCTTTCCGGGAACTTCTATGGAATTCTCCCAATAGCGGAGAAAGAGTTCACGACCCTCGGGGGTTCTCCCGCCTATGGTTGTTCCAAAGATCAGTCCCCGGGGATAGCCCGGAATAAGAACTTCAGGAAAGAGAATGAGTTGAGATTTCGATTTGGCAACCGTCCGAATGTAATCGCCAATCTTCTGGACGGTTTTTCCTTTATCAAAGAAAACGGGACTGCCTTGAATAACGGATGCAATAAAAGGTGACATGCATCGAAGTTAGGAATTTACTCCGGTAATTCATTATGATGTTTAGTAGACTCGTTCAACCGTTCCTGATCCGTAGACCTTTTTTGTCAGGGTCTTGGTGTTGCCTTTGTGTTTGATGCTACCGCTGCCGTGGACAAAGGCTTCGAGGCTGGTAGAGACATTTACCTCCGCGGAGCCACTGCCCGTTAATTTCATTTTCCCCATCTCCACAGGGCATTCAAAGGCTTTCAAATTACCGCTGCCACTCACCAACGCATCGAGGGAGGTTGCATAACCTCGCAAGGTCAGGTTTCCACTGCCGCTCACTTCCGTTTTGACTGTATTTCCTTTGATGTCTACATCCATGGTGCCGCTGCCGGAGACGCCCAGGGTAATAAAATCGGAAGCAATGGAGTTTTCAGAAAGAATCTTGCCCCCACCGTTTACCTGCAGTTCGGTAACGCTTTTCATGCTGACAAATATTTTCATGGTTGGGTTGACTTTAAGGTCATCAATCTTGGCCCAGATGCTTTTGTTCGGACTATCAGGTTTGCGCTCCACGTTGATCAGGAGAATACCATTGTCTACTTTAATTTCACTTACTTCATAAATTTCAGTCAAGGCTTCCACGGTCACCTCCTGTTTGTTGGTTTGCTTAACCATCACCGTGTAGTTTGAGTTTACATAAATGCTTTTGAAATCAGGGAGTTCGAGGGTTTTTTTGACGGTTTGCGAAAAGGCAATCGAGGCTGCAGAGAGGAGCAGCAGCGAAAGCATGATTACGAAAAAGATGATATTAATTTTTCTCATGGCTGAAACGGGTGGTTGAAGGTGAAAAAATGCAGGATACAGCTAAAACAATCGTTATCAGATCGTTAAAGCTACAGAAAAACCGCCAAAATGTCCTAACGGGAGTTAAGTTTCAGATGCTAAACTAACGCTTTGGCTTCCTGAAAATCAGGCGGTACACCACGATAAAGATTGCCAGTCCGATGGCCAGAACGATACCAACTTCGGGTGTGATGTGGGCGACGCCGTGCATGAGTATGTGGTGAAAGGGTGAAAGTGGGGCTAGAACCTTATTCTAACCTGAAATTTAACATCATTTTCGCTATTCCCCGCTATGGTTTCTCCGCCTGTGCCAATCTCTGATCGGTTGTAATACCGGACTTGAGACCAGCGCAGCCAGAGGTCCATCTTCCTGGAGAGCTGGTATTGCATCAAAACATAATTACGCACACCGACGCCGTAGTAAGCGGGAAATGAGTACGCCAGCCATACGTCCCGTTCGTAGAGGTAAAGGCGGTTGTCGTAGTCGTCTGTATCAAATAGTGCATGTCGAATGCCAAAAGACCATCGGCGGATCGAAATGTTGATATCCTGGACAATGGCGAGACCCTTTGTCAATTGTCCGTTTAGCTCATAGGTGCTAAACTGCACCCGCGTCTTGAATGTTATATTTGGATTTGTGGTATAATCGCAATTGATCCAATAGTTACGCTTCACTCCCTCCTGAAGCTGGTATCGGTTGGTTGCATCGGAAAGGTTTCTGGATTTTGATTCTTCTCTCGCTTGTATAAATATCACGACGTCTCTGGTGGGGGTATAGGTAAAGCGAAGGAGCCATTCACTGCCATCAGAAGGAGCATATCCGCGATAGCGCAACCATGGAAACTGAAAAAGGTCGATGTAGCCACTGGTAGAATAGCGTTTGTTGAATTTATATTTATATCCCGCATAAAATCCCCTTTCATTTTGCGGCGTGGTATTTTCAGAAAAAGCATTGGCATTAAATGAATAGAAATCCCGGTCGAAATTCCTGATGAGCACGGATGCCTCCAATGAAGGGGTGATATTTCCCAGAATACCGGCTGTGATGGCTCTACCATGACCCACCGATTGCCCGATCTCGCTAAAGAAAGTAACATTGGCCCAACTATAGTTCAGGTAAATACCGGCGTTTTGATTTGTATAGCCGCGAAATCCGAACTGATTGTAAGGCGTGGCGCGCCGAAGGAAAGGCTGGCTAAAATCTATTTGGTGAAATATTATGCCTGCATCCACTTGTCTGTTTTGAATTTGAAGAATGGCACCGATGTCTTTCTCGTGGACTTGTTTTCTGCCTTGTATTTCAGCAGCGGTTCTGTGCAAGCCCGAACCTAAAAGAGAAGTAATGGCTGTATTTTCATCGCTTGCTGCATCAATATTTCCATCCTTGAATAGGTCAGAGGCAAAGCCATGCACCACAATCCCCTTCGCCAATTCATAGCTGGCAGCGGCTCCACGAAAGAATAGGTTTTCATTGACTGAGGTGTATGGAAGAAAGCCCAGGTTGCTCCGACGAACCGTGGTAACTGTTTCGGAATTTTTACCAAATCCAAAGACACTTCCCAATATCAGTCCTTGGCCAAATTGACTTTGAAAATCGCCTACAATCAGATTTCTTAATCTGCCTTTGTTCTGAACCTGAGCGTGGAATGAGAGATAGTCAGGACCGAACTGTTTGTGTGTTGGATCCCACCTCACCCTCTCTCCTGCATCTTTTTCGGCCGTAAAGCCAAAGCTAAAATCGTTAGGGTTGGCAACTCGGTACCTCAGGTAGAGTTTGTCGGGGGAGCCTGCATAGCGATGTGCTGAGTCGGTTGATGCGCGATAGCCTTGCTTTTTTTCAAGAATCCTTTCATATCGCAACAGCAAGTAGTTATTTTTTTCGTGGACGAACCTGGAGAGAATGGATGCGTCCAACATCGTTTGAGAATCCCTGACCTTAATGAATGGGATAACTCTGTCAAAGGTGGAACGTGACCAGGAATGGAGAGATTGAAGTTCGTACACTGACAATAAAGGCCCATTATCCTCGCGGTAAAGGATGAATTCATTGACCTGCTCTTCCGCAAGGGCCAGGAACGACCGAAGTTGTTCCCGAGTGATGTCATTGAGGTCAATGGGATTGGCAAGAAGTTGCACAAGGTTTTCGTAAAGCTCTTCGTAATTGAGATCAAGATCCTGGAGTGGGAAGATTTCATCAGCCAATTTTTCAAGCTGAAAATCCTTTCTTGGATAGTCTTGCGCCAATGTGCCATAAGCGGCACAGAGTAAGAAGAAAAAGGCCCCACTTTTCATCGTTTACTTTTTCTCTCAAGGGAAATAAGTGCGGAAGCCTGGTGCGTTCCCATGAATGGGTTGCTGTATTGAATGGCATAATCAATTCGAAGTCGGCGCGCCTGGGCACCCACACCCATAAAGGCAGCCGTCGGATGAAGGTTAAATCCGGTACGCAGAAATATTTTTTTATGCACTGTGTACTCTGTTCCCACTCGCCAGGTAGCTTGATAACCGAGATCCTTCTCAATTTCAGTGATCAGGAAAAAGGAATCGCTGGGTTTAAACCCAATGCCAGCTGTTAATTTTGTCGGAAGCCGCTCATCATTTGTCAGCGACGATTGGGTGACATTGACAATAAATGCACCAATCAAAATATGCGGAGTGATTTGGGCCAATCCGCCGAAATCCAGGCTTAAGGCAGTATTAATCCCAAATCCGTTTGCATGGTATTGAACATAATTAGCTTTTGCACCCAGGGATGCGATTCCAAATTTGTTGCCGATGGCCGCACTGACAACCTGTTCGTTATAGACATCATCACCAAATCGAAAAAAGCCGATGCCGGTCGTGGCCCATCGGGTGGCGAGAGACAGACCCGCAGCGGTGCGGTTGGCGCCGGGCAAGTTGGGTTGAACTTCGTAGGCAACAAAGCAGGAGGACTTTTTCAGCCAACCCAATGCGCCTACATTGTTAAAGAGCGATGCCCCATCAATCAATGTGGAACTGGCGTAGCCGAGTCCGGCAGCCCGCGCACCAATCAAGGTATTTACGCTTTGCCCATCGACGTGTGTGAATTGGAATAATATAACAACCGAGATCCAGGATTTCATCCAGCAGAGGAATTGAAACAAATTTTGCCTGCTGGAAGGCTTTGATTCAATGTTTCATCAATATGTTTTCCGGATGAATTGGATGTTCCGAATGGAATCTCGCGTGCAAAGGCCTTAGAATTCCTTTTTCACATTGAAAAAGAATCCGCCATGGGTATTCTGCTGTGTAAAAGATAGCTCAAAGCGCAGCACAAGGTCATAGAGTGTCACCACGTCGAGGCCAATTCCGCCCCCCTTCAATAATTGGTTGGAGTAAAGCTGGTTGAAGCCTTTTTCGTCGTAGTATGGATAGTTTTCAACATAGCCAAAGTCGGCGTACGCTTTAATATAAATCGCCAATGGGAAGAAGCTAAACTGTTCAAGGGGCATATTATCCATCGTGTACGTGCGGGAGAAGATTCTTTTCTTTAATGTGGTCTTGTTCAATGCAAATTGTGGTCCTTCGATGACGTAGTTCTCATACCCCCGCACCAGTTGATTCCGATAGCCCAGGGCGCTGAAAACATTGTATGGCTGATTTTTTGGCGAACTCCAGAATGCCGAGGAAAAGTTGGATAGATAAAACCCTTTGCCCAGCGGCCAGTGTTTGGCATAGGT
>JAYVEZ010000255.1:0-3080 GCA_043773645.1 Cytophagales bacterium | reverse complement strand
GGCTAAGAAGACCTCTGAAATTATTCCCTTTTGTCACCCCCTGGGTCTTGAGGATTGCCAGATACATATTGCGGTCAAAGGAAATCGTGCAATCATTGAATCCTCTGCGACAGTCACCTCGAAAACGGGAGTGGAAATGGAGGCGCTGACCGCTGCGACGGTGGCCGCACTCACCGTATATGATATGTGCAAAGCGCTATCACATGAAATTATCATCGAAGAAATCAAGCTGCTGGAGAAGCGGGGAGGCAAGAAGGACTTCAAACGTTCGTAGTATTTCATCAAAAACCTTTAAGCAGCGAAATAACATTACATCGTATATCTGCTGCCGGATCCAATCTTACTTTCTTCAAAAAGTCCACAGTATGAAGAAGTTGTGAGTATCCACTTTAATGGTGAATTTAGATTATCATCCCTTGAAATTTTCCCCGGCTCATCAATGTCGGTAAAAATCTTACCCCGACACACCTGGTTGAGATAATCCTAACCTTTTTTCACGCCTGCCGGTTATTTTAGTAGCAAAATAGTTGGCTATGAAATCATTTAAAATTTCTGAGTTGGGATTGAATCCCATTTATCGGGATATCGTGCTGGTTCTGCTGGCCGGGCTCTTTGCATCCATTGGCCTCGTGACAATGGGGTATATTGTCTTTGCTCAGGTGTGAAAACCGGATAAGAAATCCTGATCGAGGGAATTTAATTCAGGTTGGTGGCGATGTCGGGTCGTGCACCCACCCATTCTTCGCCGTCGCCGAATACTTCCTTCTTGAAAATAGGAACCTTTTCTTTCAGGGTGTCAATAATGAATTGACAGGCTTCAAAAGATTCTTTTCTGTGTTTGGTGGAGATGGCCACGACAACCGCCACTTCCCCTGGCTTCAGTGTGCCAATCCGATGACTTACAGCCCATCCCATCAAGGGCCACCGGTGGGCAGCGTCATCAATTATTTTTCGGGTCTCAGCCACAGCCATGCTTTCATAGGCTTCATATTCCAGCCAAACTACCTTTTTGTTGTGGGCTGTATCGCGCACTGTGCCTATGAACACATTGACAGCTCCGCCACCCAGGCTGGAGGCCGTTTCGATGACTTTTTGCACATCGATGGGTTTTTCCGTGATTTTGATCATGATTTGTAACGTTTGGAGAGTGTGAAATACTTGATGAAAGTAACGTGTAGAGACTTAAATATCAAGCTTCTGCCCTGAACAAATTCTGATTTCAGATTCTGTTGCTACCTTTAAAGAGAAGCCACTTACAGGCCTTATTCAATGCTGACTGAACAGGAAATCTTGCGCTATAACAGGCAAATTTTGCTGCCCGATTTGAGGTTGGAAGGACAGGAGAAACTCAAAGCAGGAAGCATTCTGGTTATTGGGGCAGGGGGACTGGGCTCCCCGGCACTCTATTACCTTGCTGCAGCAGGAGTAGGCCGGCTGGGGGTTTTGGATTTTGATACCGTTGATGAGAGCAATTTGCAGCGACAAATACTATATGGGACTGCCGATATCGGAAAATCAAAGGTACAGGCAGCAGTGAAGCGCCTGGCAGAACTTAATCCGAATATTTCCATCACGGCCCACCCATGTGCATTGAATGCTGACAATGCAATGGAGACCATTGCCCAATATGAAGTAGTCATTGACGGTTCGGACAATCTTCCCACCCGCTATTTGGTGAATGATGCTTGCGTCTTGTTAAAGAAGACCCTTATTTACGGTGCTATTTTTCAGTTTGAGGGCCAGGTCAGCGTATTCAATCAACTTCAGGATGATGGTTCGCGTGGGCCCAATTACCGGGACCTATTTCCGGTTCCACCGCCGCCTGAAATGGTCCCATCGTGTAATGAGGGCGGGGTGTTGGGTGTTTTACCGGGCATCATCGGTTCCATGCAAGCCAACGAAGCCATTAAAGTCCTGGCGGGCATAGGGAATACACTGAGCGGCCGTCTTATGATTTTCGACAGCCTGAATTTCACATCGCGTTTTATCAACTTCAAACGGAATCCTGACAATCCAATTTCCGGAAAAAACCCCACCATTCATGCCCTGCTTGATTATGATGAATTTTGTAACCCTACCCATGGATCAAGGATCAATGTAAAAGAAATGAATCCCAGTGAAGTGAGAGCACTTCTTACCAGTGGCTCCCGGATTCAAATTATTGATGTGCGGGAACCTTCCGAATACGCAATTGATAACATTGGCGGGTTGAACATTCCCCTGGCTTCCATTGTGGCAAAGGTTGAATTGATTGAAAGACAAATTCCGGTTATCCTTCATTGCAGAAGCGGGCAGCGAAGTTTGCAAGCCATCCGCCAACTCCAGAAACAAGGGGGATTCGGAAACCTGGTTAATATGAAAGGCGGTATTTTACTTTGGAGGAAGGAGTTGGGGGGCCAGAACCGATAATGGAAAAGATCTCATACTTTTTGAGCACTATGCATATTTCGCTGGATTCTTGTCAATGGAACCTATTACACCCCTCGCGTAATTAATAGTCGTTAGACATCGGCCAGGTATTTTTCAAGTTCGAGTAAACTATCGAGGCTGTGGGCAGAACGAAACAAATCGATTTCTGGTAACGCAGCCTTCATTCCACGGGCCAGGGGTTGATAGCCTTCGATTCCCTTAAGTGGATTCAACCATATCAATTTTCTGGTTCTGCGTTTTATCTGACTCAACTCTTTTGTCAACAATTCAGGTTCACCCGTGTCCAGACCATCGCTTAGGATGAGGGTCATGGACCTTCTATTGAGGGTTCGTTTGGCATGGGTTTCATTGAATGAATGAAGGCATGAACCAATCTTTGTTCCACTCGACCAATTGTCTGCCTCGATCGAAAGGTGTGACAACACATTCTCCAGATTTTTGTCTTTCAGATATTCCGTAATGCGGACTAGCTTGGTGCTGAAGATGTAGGCTTCAATATTCTGGAAATAGGAACGCAGCGCGAGGACGAAACGAAGAAGGTAAAAACTATATTTATCCATCGAGCCGCTGACATCCAACAGGATGACCAGTCGGTTTTTGTTGGGCTTCTTGTTGTTCCATTTCAATTCCAGCATGGTTCCGCCACTGCC
>JAYVEZ010000254.1:0-4397 GCA_043773645.1 Cytophagales bacterium | reverse complement strand
TGACGCTTGATTGTCAAGCTGTCGGGGTGAGATGATTCGAACATCCGACCTCCACGTCCCTAACGTGATGCGCTAACCGGGCTGCGCTACACCCCGAAGATTACCTTTTCAGGAGAGACCCCGAAAATGAGGGTGCAATAATAGTAAAATCTTGGCTAAACATCCATTAATGATCGCGCATTTGAAGCAAATTCTGTAATAGTGTCTGGCATCCGCCCTCAATGAATGCGGGTTCACGCCGGTTGCCAAAACCCTTACCCATTACCTTTCGACAAACGCAGGTCACAGAAATTCATCAGGACCAAAAACATGATCATACAAAAGCGAGGAGGGGGTTCTGGAATCGACCGGCAAAAGCTAAATGGCGGCGTGTAGAATTCGTGAGTATGTGCAAAAGAACAATGCCTGGCTCAGCATAGGAAGAAAAGAAAAGATAGTCGCATGATATAGGGGAATCTTCTACACACTGCGTATAGATGTCATCATTCACTGATGCAGACTTCATGAAGGGGGAATTAACTCCCCTACCAGGTTGAGTATCGCACTCTACAATCATTCACTGTGTCTGCATTCTAACGGTCAATAAATACCGTTCACCGGAAATGACTTGAGGCACAATAATTTGTACGGAATAGACCGGTACTTGAGGAGTGATTTGTTGAAAGAAAAGACGTTTTCCGAATTAATTCATTTCCTCCGGCCAACATCTAAACTAAGTTAAAAAAAACAAACAATGAAACACAAAAAATTATTTCCAATCTACGCCATAGCATTCGCATTGATACTGGCTGGCTGCGGTAATTTAGGCAATGACCTGTCACCTTTTGGGACCAAGACAACGGGGATGACCTCCAAAACCGCTGACCAAAATCTTATTTCTGGCGCGCAAGCAATAACACCGCTCCTCGCTTCCTCCAGTTTCGCGGTCTTGGCTGGAACAACGGTTACCAACGATGGTGCTTCCGTAATCTCCGGAAACCTGGGCGTTAGTCCAGGGACTGCCATAACTGGCTTTCAGTCGGCTCCACTAAACAATATCATGGGTCCCGGGACTGTCACAGCAGGCCTTGGGATAGTAAACGGAACAATCTATGCTGCAGGTCCTGTGGCGGCGCAAGCGCACAATGATGCTGTAACCGCTTATAACAATCTCGTAGCCCAAGTCCCTGGCACTACATTCCCAGGCGTTTCACAGTTGAATGGACTCACCTTTACACCTGGCGTCTATAGTTTTGCGCCATCTGCCAATTTGCAGGTGAATGGAACAGTTTATCTTGACTTCCAAGGCAATAATGATGCTCTGTTTATCTTCCAGGTAGGCACTACCCTGGTGACGATGGCAGGTTCAAAGGTCATCGCCCTCAATAACAACAGCACGGCTTGCAGCGGCTCGAATGTATATTGGGCCGTTGGTTCTTCAGCAACGATTGATGGCGCTCAGTTCATCGGAAACGTCATCGCTACTACGACCATTACCATGACTACTGATGCGAGTGTGTCAGGAAGAATATGGGCTATCAATGGCGCTGTAACAATGATCAACGATGCGATCTCGGTTTGCGGCAGCGGTGGAGTTACAGTTCCTCCTAAGACTTGCAGAGATTTCGTTACGGGTGGAGGATGGATCCAAGGATCTAACGGTGAGAAGGCGACCTTCGGAGTGTCCGGCGGAATTAAGAACGAAAAGTTTTGGGGTCAACTTTCTTTCAATGACCACAAAAAAGACGGCGTTAAGATCAAAAGCACCAGTATTACAGCGTACATACTTATTGACGCAGTGACACGCCAGATCGAAGGCATTGCCAATGTCAACGGTCAGGGATCCTTTGCCTACACGGTGGTAGTAGTTGACAACGGTGAACCCGGTACCAACGACGGTTTTAGCCTTACCCTTTCAAATGGGTACCGCATGTCTGGCACCCTGCAAGGCGGGAACATACATCTCCATAAGAAATGCGGTGAGTCGGGCACTAAAGATGACGACGATCATAACAAAGACGAGAACGACGGAAACAAAAGTTGTGACAGCGATCATGAACAGACCGTTAATGAACACAGCCAGGGAAGTGGCCATTGACAATTAAAATTTAATGGTCATCGGAAGATGATTCAATAATAAAGGCAGTCTGGAGAAATTCGGACTGCCTTATTATCTAAGGGATGACAAAGGAACATTGATGCCTCCTACTTGGTTGGAGGAAATAAGAATCTTGCAACATGGTTTGACTAAATGCCCTCAATCCTCACTTTTCTTATTCTTTTTCTGCTTCAAATCCCTATAAAATCTCGCCCAGTTGAATGGGTTCAGGAAAGGGTTCGTCCGCACGATGGACTGATCGGTGATGGACTGGTTGTACTGATTCATATAGTACTTGTAATTCAGGTTGCCATCCATGGGCGTATTCTGCATCATCAGCGCCATGAGCTCGGCATTCAGGTTCTTTTTGTCTATACCATTTTCATTCATGGGCACGTTCAGCGCAAGCACCGCCTGTTTGAAGACTTCTTCCGTGGGGAACGGAAGGATCGTCACCTCCTTCAGAAAGGTATTGTCGGTCACCATCTCAATGATGATGGTGGTGAAATCAGAGGTCCCGGAAGGGACAATGTAGTGGCGGCGAACGTACCCGACCGAGCTGAATACCACGCTGTCACCCACAAGAACGGGCATAGAGAAAAACCCGTTGGGCTGCGTGCTGGTGCCACGCCCAGCTTTGGGAACATACACGTGTGCCCCGGGAAGGCCGCTCACGCTGTCTTCACCCAACACAATACCTGAAAGTTGAATGATCCTCTTCCTGTTTTGAGCCTGCACACTCATCGCGCCCATCACCCCGACTACGGTAACCAGCAACACCACCCAATAAACCCGCTTAGACGCCATAGTTGAATCGTTTCAAAGATAATGAGAAGGGTACGATTCGCCTAACGTGTTTTACAACAAAGGTTTTTTGGTAATTTGGACACGCCAACATGAGACTCAAACATTTCAACATCGACCTCGGGGCGCAAATTTTTCTGGCCTGCTCCGACACTTCGAGACTCCGCATCCTCCACCTCATCATGAGCAATGGGGAAATGTGCATCAGCGACCTCGAGCGTATCCTGGATTTCACCCAAGCCAAGACTTCCCGCCACCTGATCTACCTGAAAAATTCTGGCATCCTTTCCTCACGAAAACTCAATCAGTGGGTCTTCTACCAAATCAAAGAAGAAGTGCTCGACATCCTCAAACAAATGCTGGAATTCATACGACGTGACCCGGCATTGCAGCACGATCAGCAGATATTTCAGACACTATACACCAATAGGGAATTGGCCCTGAACAAGTTGCACATTAAACCCTTGGGAGGAACAACGAAAAGTTGAAAGCAGAAAGCGAAAAGTAGAAAACTGAAAGCGAAAAGTGGAAAGTTGAAAGCAGAAAGCAGAAAGCTATAAGTTGAAAGCGGTGCGCACAAATTATGGGAGATCCAGCTTTAAGCTTTTAACTTTGCGCTTTCCACTTTTATGAAATCCTACTCCTGCATCCTCTTCGACCTCGACCACACCCTGTGGGACTTTGAATCCAATTCAAAAGAAGCCCTCTACGAACTCTTTTACGAATACAAATTACAAGAACTCGGCGTCACCAGCTTCCCCTACTTTCATGAAACATTTGTGCGCATCAATACTCAATTCTGGGACCTGCACGACAGGAATCTCATCGGAGCAGAAGAGATCAGGACGCAACGCTTTCACAAAGTGTTTGGAGAAATCGGAATTGACAACTATGATCTGTCACTGAAATTTTCTGGCCACTACCTCCGTGAGCTTCCGAAGAAGAAAAATCTTCTACCCCATGCTATTGAAACACTGGAGTATCTCTATCCGAAATACCCCATGGTCATCATCACCAATGGTTTTGATGAGTTGCAGGCAACCAAAATGCATTCATCGGGTATTCATCATTATTTCAAAACAATCGTGACGTCCCAGCGTGCCGGAGACAAAAAACCCTCCAAACAGATTTTCGATTTTGCATTGGCAGAAGCCGGCCATCCATCCCAGTCGGCGATCATGATTGGAGATAATCTCCAGACGGATATTGTTGGGGCGAGGAGGGCGGGAGTGGATACCGTTTATTTTAATCCGGAAGAAAGACAGCACACGGAAAAAGTTACTCATGAGATAAAGAGCCTGAAGGAATTGAGAGCCCTGCTCTAAGTCAAAGAAAAATAATGTAAAATGTAAAACGCTAAATGTAAAATGTAAAAGGAGTGCGCACCACTTTTACATTTTACATTTAGCGTTTTACATTTTACATTCATGTCTCCCACTTCAATTACAGCCACCTCACCCATCAGATGTCAACTTGCTGCGAATGAATATTTTCAAAACAACAGGCTAGATTTTTG
>JAYVEZ010000253.1:0-3072 GCA_043773645.1 Cytophagales bacterium | reverse complement strand
GTGAAGTCTTCAAACTTTCCCGGAGGCGGCCCTCCTGAATTGGTGACAAGGATATCCACGGCTCCAAACTCCTTCAGGGTCGCGTCAATAAAGTATTGGCGATCCTTGTGGATGGATAAGTCACCCACCAAAAAGAGTACAGATGCACCCAGGGCCTTAATTTCTGCCTCCACTGTCTGAAGTGATTCTTTGTTCCTTCCGCAAACGATGATGCGGGCTCCTTCTTTCGCCAGCTCCAGCGCAACACTTCTGCCAAGGCCCTGACTCGAGGCCGCCACAAAGGCTACTTTATTTTTTAGTCCCAGATCCATCTACTACTTCCTCAGATAATGATCCGAACCATCCAGCCAATCCTGACGCGGAGGAGCCCAGGTATCCACCTCTTCCACATCGCCGATCATCAGTGCCTCATGTGGAAGATCAGAAGGTATGACGACCACATCACCGGGGCCCAGGTCCATGGTGGTTTCTTTGTTTGCGCCAAACCAAAAACGCATCTTACCCGATACCACCTGTGTCACCTGCTCATGAATATGGTGGTGGAGCGGCACCAGAAAACCGTCTTTGAAATTCATACGGGCGATCATCAATTTTTCGCCAGTAACGATTCTTCGCTTCATGGAGGGATTCACTTCCTCTGCGGGAACAGAATCCCAGTTTACGTGTGTAATCATAGTTATCGTTTCCAGGGTTATTCAAACTTAATAAATCCATGGAACTATTATGAAAAGACTCGGTTTGGCCCTTCATTTGGTTTGAGACGAATGCGATAAGAAGTTGATTGTTTGGCTCGTTGAGGAACACGCTACAAGCACGGGCCATCAGGTGCATATTCCTATCAAAGGCTGTCGATTTCCTTTTTGTCTTCTTTGGGAAGCAATTGATTGAATTTCAGGTCGTCAATGTCCATGTCGCGCTCTACCTCCCGGATCGCGACATCGCTGAACTTTCCATCCTTATGAACCTGAATGAGCAATTCGCGTTGAAACTTCCTGACTTCCATGTCGGCGTGCTGGAGGTGGGTGAGCATTCTCACCTGCAATTGATCAACCTTTTTTTCATTCCGGGTATGGCGACCAATTTCTTTTATCAGTTTTTCTGCCGACTCTTCGTACCGATGCCTTAGTTCTGAGCGAACCTTCTCGTCATGTGCTGGAAAATGTTTCTCGCTGATAAAATGAAGCGTGCTGTTGACCAGGTAAAGTTGAAGTTCCTTCTCCTCTTTATCCGCATGGTTGGTCGGCTTCACGCCCAACAGCCGGACCAACAACGGAAGCGAAAAGCCTTGCACCACGAGCGTGACAAAGATGACCACAAAGGAAAGAAAAAGGATAAGGTGTCGTTCAGGGAACAGTTTCCCATTGTGCAGCGTGAGCGGCAGGGCCAGGGCAGTCGCCAAGGAGATGACACCACGTGTGCCTGTCCAGGCAACGATGAGTACATTCTTCCAGTTATTCTTTTCTTCAGGATCTACGACGCGGGTGGTTGATTTCTTTTTCCAGTTGAAGAAATTGAACATGCGCGAACTTGCAAATACCCAAACGACACGCACCAGCACCGTGACAAGGCTAATCATCAAACCGTAACCGATCAGCGCCGCTAAGGTGTAGTGTGTCAACTGCCTCAGGATGCCAGGCAATTGCAATCCGATGAGAATGAAAATAAACCCGTTCAGCAAAAAAATCAAGGTGTCCCAAACAGCCCTTGTCCTCATGCGGGTATGATACGAGAAAATTTCAGGCGAGCGCCAGGCGATAATCAAACCTGTGCTCACTACGGCGAGGATCCCGGAAGCATGTACTTGTTCCGCACTTAAATAACTTAAATACGGGGTGAGCAGCGTCAGACTCGTTTCAACCGTAGAATGACCTTCAATTTTTTTGTGTATCCATATTAATATGGTTCCGACCAGTAAGCCAATGGCGATGCCTCCTCCCGTGACGAATATGAACTGAATACCGGCTTCAAAAATCATGAAGCTACCGGTCAGACTTGCCGCCAAAGCATAGCGGTAGGCAATTAATGCCGAAGCATCGTTCACAAGGCTTTCACCTTCCAGGATGGTGACTACCTGTTTGTTCAGGCCCAGCCCTTTGATGATCCCACCCGCTGCCACGGCATCCGGTGGTGAGACGATGGCGCCCAGCAAGAAAGCGAGTGGCCATCCAAAATGAGGAATAAAATAATGGGCGGTGCAGGCGACAGCCGTCGTGGTAAAAAAGACAAGGCTAATGCCCAATGCGGAAATGGGTCTGATGTTGGTTTTGAAATCGTGCCATGAGGTACAAGAAGCAGCATCATACAGGAGGGGTGGCAAGAATACGAGGAAGACCACTTCGGGATCCAGGGCCAGATCGGGAAGCATGGGAACAAAGCCAATGAAGAGTCCTACCAATACGAGCAGAAC
The DNA here is from genome assembly GCA_043773645.1 of Cytophagales bacterium. Taxonomy (GTDB): domain Bacteria; phylum Bacteroidota; class Bacteroidia; order Cytophagales; family Cyclobacteriaceae; genus ELB16-189. Next base: position 665 of record JAYVEZ010000253.1, on the reverse strand, counting down.
CGGATACGGCAACTTCAGTTTGTCAATGACAGCCGACAGACTGATCAAAACCGCCAATATGAATATGATGACCCTAAGATTTTCCATTCGTTGGGTCAAGAGTCATGATCGCGAGCTGCATCCAATCACCGATGAAATATTCATGCCAGCACGTGGTCCAATGCCATCTGCCGAATTAAGTCTTGCTTTTCATCATTCCGGTTCGACCCCATTTCTATCAATATCTCTTAATTTCAAATTTTCAATTGTTTTGGAAGATCAATGTTATAACTTTACGTTATAACATTGAATACCATGACGACAACCAGTAAAATCAGGGCAGTGGGAAATTCCAGAGGAGTAATTCTTCCGAAAAAATATCTTGACCAATGCGGAATCGAGGACACCGTGAGCATCACCATCAATGACAACATCATCACCATTGCTGCCGTGAAAAACGTCACGAAAAAGAAATGGTCAGACTTCAAACAATCTGCTAAGAAGGAGAAGGCGATGCTGGTTCCAAATAAGTTTGATGAAAAGGACTGGACATGGTAAGGCCCTTTAATGTCCATTTTGTAAACCTCGGCCCGACGGTCGGCTCAGAGATGAAGAAGGAACGACGGTGTTTAGTCCTTTCCCCATCAGATATGAATGCCGCGTTAGGGACCGCTATCATCGCTCCC
>JAYVEZ010000252.1:0-3060 GCA_043773645.1 Cytophagales bacterium | reverse complement strand
CGGTCGGCGATCATATCACAGATCATACCGAGGGAAGACTGTAACGCCATGGAGGCAGCCGCCAGCGATTGGTCCAGTGTTCCATTCTTCAAGCCCACGATTCCTGCCGCTGCCATTCCTGATCCTGATCCGCACTCGGCCATGCAACCGCCTACTTCCGCCGCGAAGGTGGCGTGGGCTGCGATGAATACCCCGATGATTCCGGCGGCGAGCATGGCTTTCACCATTTCATCCTGAGATAATTTCAACTCCGTCGAAATTCCTATGATGGCCCCTGGCAACGCGCCGCATGATCCTGCCGTCGGCGCAGCGACCACCACGCCCATCGAGCTCTTCACTTCCATCATCGCCGACGTGTACATGATCACCTTGTTCAACACATCCCCCTCCACCAGTTTCTTTTCTTTCAACTTCTCCTGAAACCCCACGGATTGGCTGCCCAATATCCGGTCGGCATACTTTGTGCCTTTCAGTCCGAGGTTAATGGAGTTATGCATGATCTCCACAATGGCCCTCATCTTCTCAAATACTTCATTCTTCGAAATGTCTCCCCGCATGCTTTCATAGGCTACTGCCAACTCCCACAACTGAAGATTCTTCCCGCGATTATATTCCAGCATCTCTTCACAAGTAATGAAGGGTACTTCGAGGTCTTTCCTCGACATCACGGGAAGCACAGGATTTATATTCTTAATAAACAGCACCTCCTCCATTGTCTGGAGCTCTTTGCAAAGTCCGGCAGGCAGAAATTGATTGGATTTTATTTCAATAAAATTTGAAGTGCCTGTGCGCAAAGCAATTTCATCGCAAGGGAACGAATGTTCGATGAATTGAAGTATGGTTCCTGGAGATTTGACATAGACCAGCGTCTCAAAAAAATCCCCGGCCATGGATACTTTTGCCCCATCAATTTCAATGATTTCAATCATCCCGCCGCCAGTCGAAATGGCTGTGAGCTCCCGCTCTTCCCTGTTGTTGCGGAGCGTGATTTTATAGGTATTCGGATGTGTCGCACCGATGGGGTGAATTTCAATATTGGTTTTGATGCCTGCTTCCTCGATTGCGTGCAGGTAATCGGGCAAGCGCTCCTCATAGGCTTCCCAACCCATGAAGCCGCCGAAAAGTCCCATGTCGGAGCCCTGACCTTTGTGTGTGGTGGCCAATGATCCGTTGGGGTCAAACTCGATTTTTACCTCACGGATTTCGCTGTCCATCAAGTCACGGCAGATTCTGCCAATTCTCAACGATGCAGCACAATGCGAGCTCGAGGGCCCACGCATCACCGGACCAATGACGTCATTGAAAATGCTGGGATAGGTCTTCATGGGTGTGAGTCGATGGGTTAAAGATATCTGACCATTAAAGATAATGTCATTATCCCAAAGATTCTGGTAAAAGGAACATATTTTTGTCATCACCACTGTCCATTCTGTGTATGAAAAAGATACTTTACATTCTTGGGTGGGCACTTTCTTCTGCTGTAGGCGTTTCCGGTCAACCGACGGAAATGGAATCCCGCATAGACGCTAAGTCAATCGATCCCTCTGCACTCCTTTGGTATCGCACTCCGGCAAGCAAATGGGACGAGGCTCTTCCGGTGGGCAACGGCCGCCTGGGTGCGATGGTCTTTGGCAGGTACGGTGAAGAACGAATTCAACTCAATGAAGAAACTTATTGGTCGGGCGGTCCATACAACACGGTTGTCAAAGGAGGCTATCGTGTGTTGCCACAAATCCAAGAGCTCGTATTCGATGGAAAATACCTGGAGGCGCACAATCTGTTTGGAAGAAATCTAATGGGTTATCCGGTTGAGCAACAGAAATATCAAAGCCTTGGCAACCTCCACTTGTTCTTTGCCCATCAGGAAAAAGCAACCAACTATAAACGGTGGTTGGATCTTACAACGGCCATCACGGGGGTGGTCTACACGGCCAACGACATCACCTACAAAAGAGAAGTATTTTCATCTGTACCCCACCAAGTCATTGTGGTCCGGTTGACGGCAAGCAAGCCCGGCAGCATTTCATTCACTGCGAACCTCAGGGGCGTGCGCAACCAGGCCCATTCCAATTACGCCACCGATTACTTTCGAATGGATCCCGCGGGCTCTGATGGATTGAGCCTCGCGGGCAAGTCGGCCGACTACATGGGGGTTGAGGGAAAATTGAAATATGAGGCAAGGATCAAGGTTGTTCCAGAAGGAGGATCTGTGCACACAACCAATACAGACCTTGTTGTCGAAAACGCAGATGCCGTAACAATTTATTTTGCAGCGTCCACGAATTTCATCAACTACCTCGACGTCAGTGGCGACCAACATGCAAAGGTCGAAGCACAACTCAGGAATTTGGAAGGCAAGACCTATGAAGTCATTAAGGCAGCATCCATCGCGGATTATCAAAAACTCTACGCGAGGGTATCGCTTACGTTGCCTGTTGTCGAAAATTCCTTTTTGCCCACCAATGATCGGATCGAAAGAATTCAAACATCATCCGATCCCAGCTTGTCTGCACTGAGTTATGGTTTCGGGAGGTACCTGATGATTTCTTCTTCACGACCGGGGACACAGCCTGCGAACCTCCAGGGAATCTGGAATGATGATATGAACCCGTCGTGGGATTCAAAATACACGACCAACATCAATACTGAAATGAACTACTGGCCGGTCGAGAGCAGTAATCTTTCAGAATGTGCGGAACCGTTGATTCGGTTGATTCGCGAAGTTTCTGACCAGGGAGCCGAGGTCGCTCGAGAGCATTATGGCGCGAAAGGTTGGGTGTTGCATCAGAACACGGATCTCTGGCGGGTGGCCGCACCCATGGACGGGCCGACCTGGGGCACATTCACCACGGGAGGTGCATGGTTATGCACTTCGCTGTGGGAGCATTTTCAATACACAAGGGACATGGCCTCTCTTGTGGAGGCATACCCATTGATGGAGGGTTCCGTCCAGTTCTTCATGGATTTTCTGGTAGACCACCCAAACGGGAAATGGCTGGTGACAAATCCATCTACTTCACCGGAAAATTTTCCAGATGGAGGCGGCAACAAGCCTTACTT
>JAYVEZ010000251.1:0-4071 GCA_043773645.1 Cytophagales bacterium | reverse complement strand
AAAGACACCGATTTCAAGACGATGGGTGACTTTGTCAAGTATCCTGAGTTGATGTGGCTGAATAAGTATTATCTGATACCTCCGGCCCTCCTTGCTTTCGGCGTAATGGCCCTGGGCGGAATAGTGGATGGTGGCAGCATCACGGCCATGTTTTCAGTCTATGGTTTTTCAGCGTTGTTCATCGGCTTCTTTTTGAGCACCGTGATCACCTATCATGGGACTTTCTCGATCAACTCGATCATGCACAAGTTTGGCAATCAGCGCTACGACACCGCAGATGAATCAAAAAACAGTTTGTGGCTGGCGCTGCTGACGTTGGGCGAAGGCTGGCACAACAATCACCATTATTATGAGGTGGCTGCACGCCAGGGATTTTTCTGGTGGGAAGTGGACATCACGTATTACGGATTAAAAATACTTTCGTGGCTGGGATTGATCTGGGATTTGAAAGATGTACCCGACCACATCAAATTTTCCAAAAACAAAAAGCAAGCCCAGGAATTGCGTAAACAATACGAGGCGCAGCGTCCTTCGGTAGCCCAAGAGGAAAAAGTAAAAACAGAAGACGAGGATGTCCCGGTCTACTGACCAGAATTTTTTAGAAAGCTCACGCAAGCTTTTCCGGTACTGTAAAAAATTGGGCAAAGGGGCGATCGCCCAGCTCACCGATGAGCAGGTATTATCCCGGCCAAACGAAGCCTGCAACAGCATCGCCCTAATTGTCCATCACCTCTCCGGCAACATGCTTTCACGCTGGACCGATTTTCTTACCACGGACGGTGAAAAATCCTGGCGCAACCGCGAAGCGGCGTTCGAAGAAGCGTATCCCGACAAGAAAACGATGATGGAATCCTGGGAGAAAGGCTGGAAATGCTTGCTCGATGCGCTGGATCAGTTGAAGCCCGGGGACCTGTCTACCATCCTTTATATCCGAAATGAAGGACAAACAGTTCTGGAGGCCGTTCAGCGCCAGTTGGCCCATTGTGCGCATCATGGTGGGCAGATTATTTTTCAGGCGAAGATTATGAAGGGGTCTGCATTTCTGTCGCTTTCCATTCCGAAGGGAAACTCGGAGAAGTATAACGAAGAGAAGTTTAATGAGAAGAAGGAAATCAGGCATTTTACGGATCGGGTGTAAAGTAACTTTGGCTCGGAAATTTAGCCACAGATTTCACAGATCGGCACAGATTTAATCTATGATCCTGCCTGCCGTTAATCAGGTCTGTGGCTTAGCATAGCCGGATGGCCTTGTTGGGTTAACCGAACAAATTGCCGCCTTTTTCCTTGCCGCCTCTGGCGTTCCGAGCGTGCGCTCTTGGTTTGGGTGAAAAGTTAATTTGCGAGGAATCTTCTGGCAAGGACGAGGCTTTTCAGCACCAAGAAGATGCCTCGTTCCTCGTCATGAAAAGGGAGGGGTTTCCCTCGTTTTGGTCGCTGTCAGATAGCATAAGTTAGAGCAACCAAAAATGATAACTTCTGCGCCCGAATCCTGCGCCCCAAAAAATAAATACACCTTGACGATCAGCGCGTTAGACTCAAAATAAGTACCCGGGGCGGGAGTTGAACCCGCACAACCATTTCTGGTCACAGGATTTTAAGTCCTGCGTGTCTACCAATTTCACCACCCGGGCAGACCATTTGTTTGATTTATTGATATGTTGATTGGTTGATTTACTTTATTTATTGTCTTGATCCAATGGCAGACTTACGGGAGGCAGAGAATATATAAAGAAGCTCTTTCGACTCCTGTTTCAAGATGCTGATCGACTGGTTAGACCCGATCTCAGATTCCTGAATTAATTCCAGCCACAATAACGTTTCATCGGCTTCCTCAACAACGATCGAAAGCTTGGCGATAAACTCCGCTTTGGATCGGGCCCGGCACACTGCCCGGTAGTTTGCTGTTACCGAGGTAGCCGACCTCAAAAGCTGCTTGCCCAGAATCTGAGCTTCAACGCTTTTGGGAAGGGCCTTAAAAAACTGAATGATTTGAAGACTGAATTTTTTGGTCCGTTCCTGTAGTTGTTCTGCAGTCACGCCTAAAAATCACAACAATCCCCAAATCATCCGATCAAATCCCATAATTCATCCGGAAAACCAATCAACCAATCTTCCAGTCCACCGATCAACCAATGAATCTGAGCGGGAAACGAGACTCGAACTCGCGACCCCGACCTTGGCAAGGTCGTGCTCTACCAACTGAGCTACTCCCGCTTATTCAATTCAAAATTGAAGATTTAAAATTCAAAAACAACCTTGAATTTGGAATTTTAAATCTTGAATTTTGAAAGGGACTGCAAATTTAACGGTCAAGTTCGAATTTCCAAATCACACCCAGTCGGTAAAATGCCGGGCTTCCTTCTTCTGATTGAACTTATCTTCGTTGTATGGCTGAAGGTCGGCATTCAACGCCTGCCGTTGAGTATAATTGTACAGATTCCTGATTATTAATCCCGGCTGCAAATGAAAAAGACAGTCCCGACTGGTCGGGACTGTCTTAAGGATTGCTCCGTGATATTTTTAAAGTAGGGTCAGCTTTGAGATATCTATTTTTTTCTTCTTGTCATTATTGCTGTTGACCGCCTCACCTGGATTGCTCTTGGGTTCTTTGTACAGTTCCGCTATCGGGATTCTGAAAATATCCACGTTGTGTACGCTGATCTGCCTGGAGAAGAAGGCAAACCTTTTGCAATGAGAGATATTAAAAAACTCATCGTCCATGGCGCCATTCACGGCAGGGCCCAGGTTTTCGGGGGCTGTCCAGTTTGTCCAGGAGTCATCCAGACGCCGGGTGACAAAAATGTCATACCCACCATAACCGGCATGTCCTTTTGAGGCGAAATACATTGTCTTATTGTCAGAAGCCAGGAAAGGCGAGGATTCTTCAAGATCGGTATTGATCATATTACCCATGTTGATGGGCTCCGTAGCTTGCACGCCATTCCAGAAACTCACATACAAATCCCTCTGACCAAATGTTTCACCTCGCTCAATGGCCCTGATGATAACTCCGCTTTTCAAGGAGACAAAAGAGTTGGCATGTTCGGACATATTGTAGTCATTTTTGATATCGATCGGCACGGGGGCGGACCATTGCCCGTTCACATTCACACTGTAAGAAATTCCTGCGCGCATTTTGCCTCTTTTCCCGTATTGGTTGCCCAGGATAATGGTATCACCGGTCATGCTCACATTGTTAATGAAATTGGGTCCATCATTATTAAGAAATCCAGACATGCGGATGGGATCTGACCAGGTGTTGGATATTTTGTCAAAGTCGGAATACCAGATGTCTTCCGGGTCGGTTTCTCCAAATGTATTGCTGGGATGATATGAACGACTGATATACAACCTTGATCCATCCGGAGTAACCCTCGGCTTTAGTTCAGCATAGGGACTGTTAATGGATGCATGCAATGGTACCGCTCTTGCTTCCATATTCGCATTGGTGGCAAGGTGGATCTTTTTGTCTGTGTTGCTTACCTGGCTTATCGGATCATATCCTGTGTTTTGAATTCCCTGGGCCTTGGCTGAGAAGGAGTAAATTACTAAGCCTAAAAACAAAAGTCCGATCATCATGGCGTTGATCCCTCTTTCTTTAATTCTGCTTTTGAGTGTCATTTTCTTATTGTTTAGGTATGTGGTTCGTCTTGATACATCAAAGGTGTATCAAGACGGACGTTTAAAAATCAGCGCAAACCGGATTTGAAAAAAATCAGGGTTAAAAGGGGTAAAGAAGAGGCTATTATAAACTCGCTGAAGAGTTTCTGGAACTTAAGAGGCTTGACGGATGTGAGAAATAGGGGAGACATTGAGAAAAAAAGAACGGCAATAACCCTGAGAAATCGGGGTAAACCCTGATATTTTAAAGACCGTCAAAGGGAAATAATTTTGTTCTTAATGGCATACTTTATTCAACTCGGTTGTATTCCTGAGTCCCAGCTTGTAAAACGTCGGCGATCTTTTCAAACGGTTAATGCATACGCTTTGTTCTTCTTGTCATACCCATCAATGAATAGGGCAATCTGAAAAGTGCAGAATCTGAGTCCTTAACAATTTTGACGATTCTTC
>JAYVEZ010000250.1:0-5627 GCA_043773645.1 Cytophagales bacterium | reverse complement strand
GGCGATTGTTTTCACAAATATCACGCTTGACCAGGCCTTTTTGCCTCAGCTTCTCTACCAGCCTGGTGGCATTGCTGCTTTTGTCCAGCATGCGGCAGGTTATTTCGGCCAGCATAAGCGCCTTGGGGTGAGTGCCCCGCAAAATCCGAAGGACATTGTACTGCTCCGGCGTGATGCCGTACAGCTTGAGTCGCACAGCATTGATGTTGTACAGCCAACTGCTGGTGAACAGAATATTCACCGCAACCTTCTGAAATTCGCTTTCAAATTTTTCCTGCTTGATATCTTGTTCGAGTGACATGGCGGCAAATGTAGTAACTATTATTGTCTATACAGTGATCTCGAATCGCTTCAAGCTGCTGGCTTCAGGCCTTTCGCTGGCAATGATGGCTAGCAGCTTGAAGCTCGCACCCTTTGTTGAACCCAATTTCAATTGGCGTCAGGCCAATCATTCAGTACCTCGAATCATGCATTTGGTCTTTGACCCCGCCATAGAGCACGTCCAATACGGCACCTTCGCTGAAAAACTTTTGTGGAAAGGGTAATTCGATTTTGGATACTTCATTCAGGACGTTCATTTCTTCCTTTGGAATTTCAAATTTCACACAGCCCATCACATCCTCCAGTTGCGACAACTTTGTGGCACCCACGATCGGGATGACCGATTGGCCCTTGTGCTGCCGGGTCCAATTGATTGCAACTTGTGCAGGCGAAACGTTCATTTTTTCTGCCACCTCCATCACTTTTTTTGTAATCATCACCGCGCGGTCTCCGAGGCGAATACTCGTCTCCAGCAACCGACCCTTGTCTCCTTTCAGGTATTTGCCTGTCAATGCTCCGCCTGCCAGGGGTGCCCAGGGTGTAACGGTCATGCCGAATGCCTTGGCCATCTGCATGAGTTCCGGTTCGACCGTTCGTTGAATTAAGCTGTACTCGATTTGCAACCCTATGAACTGGGACCACCCCCTGAACTGCGCCAATGTATTGGCTTGACTCACGACCCATGCAGGTGTGTCACTCACGCCAATGTAATGCACCAGTCCCCGGCTGACCAGGTCTTCAAGGCCCTTCATGATTTCCTCTGTTGGTGTCCAACTGTCCCAGGCATGGACCCAAAGCACATCGATGAAATCAGTGTTCAATCTTTTCAGGCTGTCGCGGACGCTGCGCATCATGTTCTTGCGATGATTGCCAGCGAAATTCAGATCGCCCGGCCGGTCACGGAGTGAGTACTTGGTAGCGATTACAAAATGATCACGGTCGCTGGCAATAAACTCACCGAGGAATTTTTCGGATGTCCCTTCAGTGTACCGGTTGGCGGTGTCCAAAAAATTTCCACCTGCTTTGGCGAACGCATCAAATATTTGTTTGCTCATGGATTTGTCAGCGCCCCATTTCCATTCGGTACCAAAGCCCATGGTGCCGAGGCAGAGTTCGGAGACGCGGAGGCCTGATTGACCAAAAAGTTTAGAATTCATAACCTGGATTTCCAAGTAAATATCTGTACAAAAAGGGGAATACCGGGACCGGCCTTGATAAGAACTGAGACTTAGTCTAAGTGGCGCAAATATTCCCTTGGGATAACACTCAGTGGATCTTTTGCCAGGGCCACGGTGAACTGTTCTTTTGCAAGCTCGGTGTTGCCCATGATGAGGTAAGTTTCTCCCAGGGACATATACACAAGGGGACTATCGGGGAACAGTTGTTTGTTGTGTTCAAACACTTTCATTGCCTCACTGGTCTTCCCATCCAGCCTCAGCATTTTACCAACCATGTACAATGTGGCTGCGTCTATTGTTGACGTATTTTTCATTTTATCGAATTCAGCAATTCCCGCGTCAACCCCCTTTTCCTGGATGACTTTGAAAACTTTGCCTGTTGGCTCCTCAGGATCTTTAAACCGGTTGACATAATTCGCGCGTTGTGCCTGCTTTCCCAACATGCTCACTTCAATGGTTACTTCGTTCTCAACGGCGGTCATGCCTTCTTTTACCGCACTCCAGTTTTTGCCTTCTACGCCGAAGACGGTTCTGTCCAGTCTTGTGGTTCCGGTAAATACTACCTGCATATCCGCCCTCACATCTTTCATGACAGGTGATGGCGCCTCCATGTGCAATACGATTTCCTTGATGACCGCCTTGATGGTGATGTCCCCGGTAATATCAAATCCGGTCGCAGTCTTAACGGCGCTCTTGCTCTGAAACAATATGGTTGGATACTTGGTAGCGTCAAACCAATTCGGAGACTTAAGGTCATTGTCTCTAAATTCGAGATCAGTATTAATGCTTGCAGTTTTGATCGCTATTGACACGGAGGTGCTGGCAAGTGATTTTTCATCATAGAAGATAAGTCCTGAAAAGTCCGCGAACCTCCCTCTCACCTTCGCCGCACCCATGTATTTGATTGAAAACTCGACATAGGAATGACTATTGTCGATGGGGAAGAATTGGTTGAAGTCTGGTCTGGCCTTTTGGGCTTGCAGGAGAAAACCCTGCATGAGCATAATGGCAGAGAAGAGAAGTTTCATGTGGGCTGGGATTATAACAAATCTACCAAATTAAAAACACAGGTAGAATCCCCCGGAAAGGGGTGGAATCCGGTTATTGATTCAAACCACATGGTAATCATTGGCTTCCTGAGGCTCTTCTTCTGTGGGGCTGAGGGGTTCGAACCCCCGACCCTTCCGGCTCATGGCCGGGATGCTCTGAACCTCCAATCAGCCGCTCTATTCTACTTTTACTTTTCCATGATTTCAGTTCTAATTCCCGTTGGTAAGCAAGCTTTTTAGAATCGAACTGTTCATGATAAAATATTATCCAATCGTGAGACCGGCCGGTAAAGCCTTTGTGGTTTGAATTGTGCTTTCGTAAAACGTTCTTCCAAGGCCTCGGTAGTGTGACCTATGAAGAATTGGTTAGTTGTAGGTGAGGTTAAGATGTACAAGAATGCGGACATTTTCGTTGAAGGAATTTCTCTCAAAGGTTCCATTTTTGCCGAAAAGCTGCAATAAAAAAAAGCCCCAGGAAAACATGAGGCTTCTTCTTGTGGGAGCTGAGGGGTTCGAACCCCCGACCCTCTGCTTGTAAGGCAGATGCTCTGAACCAGCTGAGCTAAGCTCCCTTTTTCTATCCTTTCAAACCATCCCGAGCTGCCGGGATTATTTTTAGGACTGCAAAGGTAATTGAGAATTTGATTTGAGCAAAAAAACCTGTTACAACGAGATCAAAATGCAGATTTCCCTGACTTTGGCCCTCAAGGCACCTCAGCTAATGCGATTTACAAACACCAAAGTAAGCAACTCAACCCCTCCTATCAATAAACTTAATTGCCTTCCGCCCTCCTTCCTGCAATCGCTCCAGTTCGGATGCGGTGGAAAAATGAATCTCCGGAATCACCCGCAAGTGGGATTGCAAGACTGACTTCAGTCTGGATTCAACCTGGGCAATATGGCCTTCAGCAACCATCACGTTAAGTTTTAATTCATCCGTACCCAGCGGACCGGTGAAAACTTCAACCACATAATCCTGCATGTGATCAATGGTGTGCAACATTTCAAAGATTCCTGGTGGATACAGGGTGGTCCCCTTCAGTTTGATCATCTGCTGTTTGCGGCCCAGTACGGGGCCAAGGCGTAAAGTTGTTCTTCCGCAGGCACAGGCTCCTGCAAATGCCTGGGCCATGTCGCCTGTCTTATACCGGATCAACGGCATGCCCTCGACTCCAAATGTTGTAATGGTAACTTCTCCGGTTTCTCCCATCTTGACAGGCGCATCCTGCTCATCCAACAATTCCGCATGCAATAACTGCGGGTGTAGGTGTCCACCGTTTCCGTGACTACATTCGGTAAAGGCGGTTTGCATTTCCGTGGAGGCATAGGTGCTGTAGAGGTGCACATCCCAGGTTTCCTTAATTTTTTTTCCCAGCGTATTCAATTCAAAATCATGGCTCCTGATGCTTTCGCCAATGCACACGATTCTCTTCACCGAGCTTTTGTCAGGATCGATCCCGTGTTCCTTCGCAAACTGAATCAACTTGACAATGAAGGATGGAACGGAAACCAGCACGGTTGATTTCAAACGTTGGATCGTCTCCCATTGCATGGCCGGCAGTCCTGGGCCCACACGCACCAGGCTGGCGCCCAATTCCCGGATACCCTCATAGTAGGCAATGCCCGCCATGAATTGACGGTCCAGAGTAATCATAAGTTGATAAATATCTTCCGGTGCCCCATCGGCACAAGCAAAAGATATACACTCATTGTAAGCCAGCCGCTTAAGGTCATTTTCGGTGAGGGCAATCGTCACTGGGTTCCCCAGGGTTCCGGAGGTACTGGTGTACTCAATTATCTTAGTGATGGGAACACATAAAAATTCCCAGTTCCGAAGCTGTAGCTGGTCCTTTGTGGTCGGTGGAATGCGGGTGAGGTCCTCCATCGACTTAATGGATGATACATCAATATGATGAGAGCCAAAGAGTTCTTTATAATAAGGAGAATTCAACGAAACGTATTTCAATAATTCCGCCAGGCGTTCCTCCTGAAAAATTTTTATCCTTTCAGGAGATTGCGTTTCTATTTCCGGAATACTTCTCATTGCTCGACAATAACCACTGCGCAGGCAATATTCTGAAGATGCGACATGGACAAGAATATTTTATTCCAATTGTTTTCCGTCGACTTTTTTTTGAAGTCACCTGTCAGACAAAGCGTCGGCTTGCCATGGGCATCATTGACGACCTCTATTTCCGATAGCTGATGTCCAAGGGTTAAACCAAAACCGGTCGCTTTCAGAAATGCTTCTTTTGCCGCAAAGCGTGCCGCATAATTTTCATATTTATTTGTTCTGGACTCACAAAAGGAAATTTCGCGAACGGAAAAAATCTTTTCCTTAAATCCATTGTCCCTGTCAATTTTTTCAGTGACCCTTTCAACCTCAATCATATCGATGCCCACGCCCAGGATCATTTTATTTCTTCTTTACAAAGTAGCATGTATTTTTCCATGTGTTCACGTTCTTGCATTGTGGCCACTTCCCTGGTGAGACCCTGTTGATACGTGGCAAGCCCGTTCGCAAATTCACCGTGCTGAAAGTAAAAGTCCCCTGCCATCATATAATCGGAGGCCCGCATCTTTTACATCTTCGAAAACAATCTGTTGGTACACACAGAGGATCTATTTGTTATCGATCGAACGAAAGGGAACGATGGCCCTCTTAAACTCGGCCAAATCAACCACGCCATCTCGGAAAATTACGGAAAGCCCACATCGATAGAGGAGAAATGGACGAATGACCTTTATGAAAAGGATTCAACCAAAAAGGAACTGGCGATTCGCCTGGGTCACGTAAACCTGATCTCTCACTGGGAAACAAAAAGCACCTACATCACTTCCGCCCTTCAATCGGACAAAAACGGCATGACTTTGTCGGCAGACTATTTCAGCCGAATGTCGCCGGAAGAGCTAAAGGTCCAGCGTTCAAAAAAGTAAACCCTTCAGCCGTCATGACGCATCGTAAATTTGTGGCACTGTTTTTATAAACAGTACTTTTGTGCCAACCATCCGCATTCTTGAAGATTCTTAAGAAGATTGTCCTCTATACCCTTCTCACCCTCACCGTGGTGAGTATCGG
>JAYVEZ010000249.1:0-2551 GCA_043773645.1 Cytophagales bacterium | reverse complement strand
TGTGCTGTACTCAGGTCATCAATGCCCAGGTACCCGTCCGCTTTCCGTATTATTTTTCCGGACCTGTTTAATGCATCCGTGGCTTCATCAAAGAGGCCTTTGATTCCAAATAAGGTTGCCTGTGTATCAATCGCCTCGACCAGCAATCCCTTCTTTGTCTCCTCTTTTCGGAATTCCTCCAGGATTGCCAAAGACTGGGTAATGCTTTTGTCCGCTTCCTCATATTGCCCGAGTCGTATTTGTAACCTGGCGATCCGCGTCAACTCTTCGCCATATTTGTAGTCCTTGTCGTCGTACTTGCTGCGCGCCACCCGGGAAGCTTTCTGCAGGGTTTTTACTGCCAGCGTATACTGATCAGTCAGCTCATAATAAATCGCCAGGTGATTGAGGATATCGAGGTGATCTTTGTGCGAGGCTCCGATTTCTTTTTCGACAATCTTGCTGAAACTGTCATCATATATTTTTCCGGCATCTGATATTTTGTTTGTGTAATCAATGTAAAAATTAGCAAGACGAAGTTTTGCAAGGTGCATTTCCGGCGCCTCAGCGCCATACAACTCAGTCTTAATGGCAACAATATCTATCAAGTAATTTTCAACGTTGGTATATTTTTTTTCCTGTATGCTGAAAGCAATCAGAAAATCAAGAATTTCCGTGGTGAGAATATTGTTGTGTGGAAGCGAAGCCGTGTTGTTTATTACGTTCACCGCACCATTTTCCAGGTCTTTTGTTTTGTCCCGGCTCAATTTTGTATCAAATTCAACGGCCTTCAAACGAACCTGATAGATGCTTTTCGAAGGAAACTCTTTGTCAATCATCTTTTCATACTCCAGCTTGGTATTGTAATAGCGCGCATTGAGATCCGTTCGCATTAATTCTTTGAGGGAGGCTTCATAAATTTGGATGCCGAGGTAATGTGAGGGTTTGAAAAATGTCTTCAGGATAAGCAGCGTGCGGTCATACTCCATGTTTTTGGGCAGGTTTTCATTGCCATTTTCAACGAGCATATTCGCGTTGTACAACTGATTCCTGACATAGGCGATGGTATGATCACCGGGATTTTTATCGATCCAGGTTTCTGCATAGGCGAAGGCTGAATCTGAACTGGTTATCTTCCCCTGTTTTCCGTAAGTATTTCCAATCAAGGTGAGCAACCGGGCATAATCATCGAAGCGTTGGGTCAGTTCTGCGGGAGGTATTTTTCGACTTTTGAGACCGCCTTTTCCATCCGTTACCGTTTCCTGTTTGATGGCTCTCCTCGCAAAATAAGTCTCGCGGCTTCGGGCCAGAGCCAGTGACTCATTATAGAACCCTTGCCCGGTAAGCGTTTCGGCCATGATCAGATCCCATCGTGCCTTGATGGGCTCGGTCATAAACTTACCTGCATCTAAAATTTTGGCGGCTTTGCCGAGGTAGTCTTTCGCCAGGCGGTAAGACCCATTTAGGTTATACAATTCGGCTGCATCGATCATCATCGTTCCGTATTTCTCGCTGTTTTCAGAATAAAGGGTGAGGCCTGCATGGAGGGCATTTTGAAGATCAGTTTCAAAATCATTTGGGAGTCCTGAGGCAAGTTCATATTTGGCCTGTAAAAAATAAATCGTAGGTGTGTACTGATTCCGGGCGCCCAATTTTGCGTTGACTTTCTTCTTGAACTTATCAAGCAGACTTGAAGCGCTCTTGTAGGAACCTATTTCGTAGGCAGCCTCTGCCTTCGCAATACTTTTGTCCCATTTGCTCTGGGCCTGTGATGCCAGCGCGAGGAAAAGAAACGCTGCAGCAGGGAGATTGATCATCATTTTCATGGTAGAAAATTTTCCACTTTAAAGGTACAGAAATTTCGAGTTATGGTTTGGAAGGACACGACCGCAACCGCAATTGTCACAGGGCCAACTCATTTTGGCCAAAGCCCTCGCAGGGCGAGCAATTCATAATCTGGCTTTAAGGGCAGGGTTATGAAAAACGCTGTAGGAAGGGCTTCAGCCACAGGAATGAATTTGATTATTACGAGTGCCTTTCCAATAATTTTTCCAGCACAATTTTCGCTGCTTGAGTTACCGGTGTACCAGGTCCGAAAATGCCCGTAACACCGGCCGCATTAAGAAAATTATAGTCTTGTTGAGGAATGACTCCTCCTGTAACCACCAAAATATCCGGCCTGCCGATATTTCTTAATATTTCTATCAATTGAGGCACAAGGGTCTTATGACCTCCCGCCAGACTGGAAATTCCAACCACGTGCACATCATTTTCCACCGCCTGCCGGGCAACTTCCTCCGGGGTTTGAAAAAGGGGGCCAATGTCTACGTCGAATCCAAGGTCTGCAAAGCCGGTAGCAATAACTTTGGCGCCGCGGTCGTGACCATCCTGGCCCAGCTTCACCACCAGCATGCGGGGCCGCCGGCCGCGCTCCTCGGCGAAGGCGGCAACATCCTGCTGGATGCGCCGGTATTCGGGATCCCCATCATAGGCGGCACCATACACGCCGGCGATCGCCCGGGTGGTGGCGCGATGGCGGGTGAAGACTTTTTCCAATGCGGATGAGACTTCG
>JAYVEZ010000248.1:0-14048 GCA_043773645.1 Cytophagales bacterium | reverse complement strand
GCCTCAACTGATTTAACTTCAACAATTAACTTATTCTCGATCAAAAGATCAATCCGGTAACCGCAATCTAGTTTCACATTTTTGTAAATCAATGGCAGTGGCTTCTGTTTTTCAACCAATAGCCCTGACTGAATCAATTCATAATATAGACATTCCTGATAGGATGATTCTAGTAATCCTGGACCTAGTTCCTTGTGGACCTGAATTGCGCATCCTATGGCTTTCTCCGAAATCAGGTTTTCTTTGAGCATACTTGTAACCTTGGATTGGATACCGCAAGCTTGTAAACTTATTTAAGAATAATTGGTTCACAGAACATTGTTTTCCTGATAACTTCTCTGCGAACCTCCGCGTTCTTTGCGGTTAAAAAAAATCCAAACCGCAGTGCGCAGAGGTTCGCAGACGGTTACAGCTTAATTCTCTTTGACCCTGAATAAATATTAAACCTCTTGTCCCTCAAGAATCCTATCAACGTCATGTCAAACTCCATCGCCAACTCAACCGCTAGGCTGGACGGCGCGCCGATGGCGGCTACCAGTTTTATACCCGCCATGCTGGCCTTTTGAATGAGCTCAAAACTCGCTCTCCCGCTGAGAAGCAGAATTGTTTGGTGCACGGGCAGCAACCCTTTTATCAAGGCAGCTCCTATGATTTTATCCATAGCATTGTGGCGACCAACATCCTCGCGGAGGAGCATCAATTGTCCCTGCCCATCGAATAGCCCCGCCGCGTGCAGGCCACCGGTGCTGTCAAAGATTTTCTGTTGCTTTCTGACTTGTTCAGGCAATGAGTACAGTATAGCGCCAGACACCCCGAAGTCACCTCGCACATGTTGATACGCTGAAACAGTGCGAATGGCATCGATGCTCGACTTGCCACACACACCGCAACTTGACGTCGTATAAAAGTTGCGATCTGTTTTCTGTAGGGAAGGATTCACGTTTTCGGCGAGTGTGACCAATACTGTATTTTGATCCTTACTGCTCACGTTCTTCACCTGTTCCCGGTTCTGAATGATTCCTTCCGTAAATAAAAAACCTACAGCCAACTCTTCGTCCTGACCTGGCGTTCGCATGGTCACCGAAAGATTCCTGGGTGCCGAGTCAGCTTGCTTGTCAGTTGAGAGTTGAATTTCGAGCGGTTCTTCGACAGCCAGCTGATCCTCTGCTTCCACGGACTGATCAAGGTTAATTTTTTTTATGTTGAAAGTTGCAATCAAAGCATTTTGATTTATTCAATGGTTAGACTCCGTGAAGTCAATTGAGCCCTGACGGAAGCTTGCCCTTCGCGGGAATCAATACTTCTCATGGATTCTGAATCGGAAGGTTGATATTTTGCTGCTTCAATTTCGCGGAGGAAATGTTGAAGAGAATGGTTCTTGCGCTCAAATTGTCTTAACAGCAATGGATATATTGTATGAGGATACCATGCCAACAGGGGTTCGTACAGCTGAAGTAGTTGATGATAAAAGGCTGCGGGTCCGGTGAGGCTCTCACAGAAGCTATTGAAAGAACTTAATTCACTTGACGTAAGGAAGGGATAGTCGCAGCCAATGACAATGAAATTCTTTTTAGGAAATTGTTGAAACGCGGTCATCAGGGCCGCCATCGGCCCAATGTCAATATAAGGCGGTGCGTCTGGCAAGACATCATAGCCTTTGCTTACACTGCTTTTCTGAGAAACATTGCACGAAATGAAAGTTCGGGCGCAGCCATGCGCAAGCATATCATAGGCATGATATCGTTGTGGCTTTTGGTGATAGGTCAGCATGCCTTTGTCGCTGCCCATTCGCTCACTTTTCCCGCCGCAAACGACCAATCCGTAACTATTTGTGATTCTTTGCATGCGCCATCGTTGCAAGGTGTAACATTAAAGTTAATAATAATGCGTTGAAGTTGACGATTCCAGATCATCCAATAACCATTGATCCTTATTGAATTTTGTTGCTGTAATTATTTCTCTAACTTTCTCTTATGAATCGAATCCTTTTCGTAATCGGGTGTGGATTAATCGCGAGTTGCTCACCCCCCAAAAAAGAACTGCCCATGGCCACTGCAACCGACACAATCACTTCCCAACTCCAGGTGTATAGCCTCGCAAACCAAAACGGACTGAAGATGTCGGTACTCAATTACGGAGGGAAGATTGCAACCCTCATCGTTCCCGATAAGACTGGAAGACCTGCAGATATCGTATTGGGATATGATTCCCTGAAGCAATACCCGAAGGGGAATGCTTATTTCGGGGCGTTGATTGGGCGATATGGAAACCGAATCGCAAAAGGAAAGTTTTCCTTGGATGGACAGGAATACCAGTTGCCCATTAACAATGGAGTGAATTCCCTTCATGGAGGTCCAAAAGGTTTTCAAAATCAATTCTGGCAAGCAGAGCCCTACCAGAACAACGGATCCAATGCCCTCGAACTGCGGTACAAAAGTGTGGATGGTGAAGAAGGATACCCAGGAACGATGGATGTGAAAGTCACCTACACCCTAACAGATCAAAATGAATTGATCATCGACTACGAGGCCACTACCGATAAGCCAACCATCGTTAACTTAACGCACCACTCCTTCTTTAACCTCGCAGGCGAGGGGAGTGGAGACATTCTCAACCATGAACTTACACTTTCCGCAGATAAATTTCTACCAGTAGATGCCGGACTAATCCCAACAGGAGCATTGAAGCCTGTGGCCGGCACTCCGTTTGATTTTCAAAAGCCACATAAGATAGGAGAAAGGATCAACCAGGAGGATGAACAATTGAAACTTGGAAAGGGATACGATCACTGTTGGGTGATTAGCAAGAAATCCAACGAACTTTCATTGGCCGCACGCGTGACAGAACCCACCTCAGGCCGGGCCATGGAAGTATGGACAACAGAACCGGGCATTCAATTTTATTCCGGTAACTTTTTGGATGGTACCAACATAGGCAAAAGTGGCAAGCCTTATAATTTTCGAACCGCTTTCTGCCTGGAGGCTCAGCACTTTCCCGATTCGCCGAATCATGATAATTTTCCTTCCACAGTTTTGAAGCCAGGTGACATCTATAAACAGACAACCATATACAAGTTTTCTACGGTGAAGTAAATCGTAGAATTAAATTCCTTGAGGCGAAAGCGTATTGGCGACCAATTCCCCAAGCGCAGGTCCATGCTTGAAGCCATGGCCTGAACCTCCTCCCAGGAATATCACATTGTCTGCTTCCGGATGTTTTTCAAAAATAAAATTTCCGTCAGGAGAGTTTTCGTAAGGACATACCCTCCCATTCAACAATGGAGCATTTTGCAAGCCTGGGAAGCGATAGCCAAGGAACCCGCGGACACGTTCAAGAACTTCGGGGGTGTTGACGCGCATTGTATCCATCGGATCAAAATCTGCTCCGCGCCGGTCAACTCCAATTTTGAATCCATGATGGCTGGGGATTCCATAGTAGAAATCTTTTCCATCGGCATCCACCCAGGGCGGGAGCGATTCATATTCGGAAGGCATTCCAAAATAGAACACTTCTTGCTTGGTACAGGTTATGGTTTTCCCAAGCACATCCGGAAAAAGTTGTCCGAGCCAGGCACCACAGGCAAAGAGGTAGGCATCTGCCTGTATGATTGAACCGTCCGAGAGTTGCAGTGCCGATAATTTACCTGCCTGCAATTGGCCAGGTTTAACCTGTGCTTCCATAAACTCTCCGCCCTCTTTTACAAATGCCTCCTTGACTGCCTGACAACTTTCCCGCGCCTTCAGAAAGCCGCCGGTCGGATCGAAGTACGCATGATGAATGTTTTCTGTATTGATAAATGGGAATTTTTCTTTCAATGCCAGTGCTGACAAGTATTCAAATTCCATTCCGTGTTTGCGCATGATCGGGACGGACTCATCGAGAAGTATGTTTGACTCTTCATAGCAAAACCAAATGACACCTTTATTATAGAACAGCTTTTTGTTCCAGTGCCTTTCATGTTCCTTCCAGAGCTTCATTGAACGGAGGCAAAGGTCAAAGTAGAATTCGTTGGATCCATAGGTGGCACGGATGATCCTGCTTTCATCACCCGAACTCCCCCGTACGTTGCCGGCACCCCATGCATCCACCAGTGTGACCTTCAATCCCTTTCTCCGTAAGTACAAGGCTGTCCATCCTCCAAAGGCACCAGCACCGACAACGACAACAGAGGATTTTTGGGAGAGTTGATTCAACCCTTTCGGTTGCAGATGTGTATGGGCAGGAGAGAATGTATTCAGAGACATTGATATAATTTATGAGGAGAAGACTTTGATCAGAAGGAGGAAGAGGCCGAGTTTAGAATGCTTCGCCTATGGTAAGATAATATCCAGGTGTGCCCGTGCCGAAGCCCACATCAAAACGAAGGTTGACCCGCTCCTTTTTATCAACCTGGAAGCGGAGTCCGGTGCCGCCAGCGAACTTCAGTTCACTCGCTTTCATCTTCTCCATCTGCGAAGCGACCTCTCCCGCGGATGCAAAGAAAGCCATCCCGAAAAACTTCCAGATGTGCAATCTGTATTCCGCCTGCGCGGCGATGTAGTTCTTGTCGCGGTGTCGTCCCAGGTAATACCCACGCATCATGCTGAATCCACCCATGGTTGCCATTTGTCTCCAGGGCACGTCTCCTTGATTGTGATTGACAATCCCCTGCAAGGCAAGGACTTGACCCTTTCCTATGGGGATAAATTTCCGGGCATCGAGGGTGATGTTATAGAATTGAAACTGGCTTCCCAGCGATGGCTCACAGAAAAGGGTTGAGAGTTCCACATAGGCCCCATGACTGGAGTTAATTACGTTGTTTCGGGAGTCGTACAGGTATACTGGTCCAAGTCCTGCCGTTGTAAATCCGCCATAGCCAAGCCGTTTGTTTCCAGGGTCAAAAGTGAGTGTATCGGGGAAGGTTGTATCCGATACTTTATAGTACTGGTACTGAAGGCCGACAAAATGCCGTTTGGTAACGCGTCGCAAAACCCTTTGGTTGGTGCGGAATGACTGATATTTAACGAACGTCTTGTTGGTAACCGGCGTATTGTTGCCAATGCCATAGTAATATTCACTGAAGTTGTTGTACTGATTGAAACCTCTGATAAAATACTTTTCCCGATTGGTGATAAGGGTGTAGAGTAAATCGACTACGAATTGTTTTTGAGCAGTAAGAATGATGGGAAGTTCAAGATTGGAGGTCCGGGTCAGCGTATCGGTTACCCCAATCATTTTGAAGAGCCCAAGAACCAAAGCACCATAGGCGAGACCCGTCTCAGGTGACCGGTAGATAACCGGAAACAAAGTGAGTTGCTTGCGGTGCAGGGTCGTTGTATCCTTGCTGCTGATTTTGAGTGGGTAGTTTCGCTTCACCGATGTGACATCCTGTGCTGAGGCCTCCTGTGCAGCCGCAGGCGCATATAAGCCACTAATAGAAATAAGCAGAATTACGAGAAGAGACCGCACAGTCATAAAGTTAACGTGCGAGTTAAAGCGTTTTATATCGGTAGACAAGTTGCGAGGCATATTCTATGGCTATTCCACTCCTTATCCAATCAACCAGGTATTCCAATTTACAACAATGCCAATGGTAAGCGCCAATAACAGTCCAACGGCGATGATCTTGTGTACTCTTTCGTTCTGAACGTTGCGCCAGGCCACCATGCCCAACAGCACAAATATTAAAACGGCGATCAGTTGATTGGCCTCTATTCCCCTCACAATAATATTGGCAACAATCGACAGCACGTTGAGTACCATCGTGCAGAGAAAGAACTTTCTGAAATTGGCATAGTAAAAAATCTTCAGATCAATAATACCTTCTGGGGGGTTGAATGGAAAAAGGATCCGCGCCAAGATGAAGAGGTTGACAGGGTAGAGACTAAAGAACAAAAAAGTAGGCAACCGCCATGGTTGAAACGACTGGAGGTTGTAGGTGTCCCACCAATCCTGAATATGCAAAACGAAAACCAACACGATCCAGATTAGGTGCGGCCAGTAGAGTTTAACCTTGCTCCACTGATGCACGAGGTCGGCAAGTCCCGTCATGATCTGAGTTATGCCCAGACCAAGAATGATCGAGATCAGGACAATCACATATTCAAAAGCGGTCATTTCAGGTGAATTTCAAGTAAAAAAAAGCAGTTTAAACCAGTTCTAGGGTGCAAAACAAGCACCTTCGACGCACCCTCGGCAAATACCCGAAAGCAAGATAGCAACACCTTTTTGGCTGCCTGAAACATTCGTGCCAAAGCCCAAAAATATATTTGAAATAATGACATGGGAGTGTAGATTTGTACATCTCCGTATAAAAGGCGGAATCCTAAACCACATGATGAAGCGATTGACCTCCGGTTTCTCTATTTGTGTTTTGTCAGTTCTCTCAATTCTCCTTCTCTCTTTCACCCTTCAGGCCCAGGTCATCCCAACTGACGCTCCGGCCATTGCAGCAGGTGAGGCCTTGTTTAAGGGGAACTGCAAAACATGTCATAAGATAAAGGAGAAATATACTGGCCCTGCCCTCGCAGGCGTGGAGGCACGGGTGCCGTCCATCGGTTGGATCCTTAATTGGGTGAAGAACCCCGCCAAAGTCATCGCCAGCGGTGATGAGTATGCCAATAAGATCTACTTGGAGAACAACAAAAGCCAGATGACGGCTTTTACTGGTTATAAGGATGAACAGATATTAAGTATCCTAGCCTATATAAAGTCAGAAGCTGCTAAGCCGGATGTCGCGCCCGTGGTGGCCGGTGGTGCAGGTCAGGGAACATCCACTGGATCGGGGGTGCCCACAGCCTACCTCGATGCGATTTTGGTTGGGATGATCATCATCCTGATTCTTTTGGTGGTGATTCTCGCTTTGATTGTTAATGCTTTGCGCAAATTCCTTGACCAGAAGGACCTCAGCGCGGAAGACAAGGAAATAGTAAACTCTCCCATCAGCCTAGGCTCCATATCCCGTAGCCCTGGATTCGTTTTTGTGGTAATTTTTGTGGTCAGTACGGTTGGCTTTAAGACGGTGATCGATGGTCTGTATTCCATTGGTGTTCAGCAGGGTTACCAGCCCAAGCAGCCCATTGCGTTTTCTCATAAGATTCATGCCGGCCAGTATGAAATTGAGTGTAAATATTGTCACACCGGAGCTGCCAAAGGCAAGCAGGCAACCATCCCGGCTATTAATATATGTATGAACTGCCATTCACAGATCAAGGTTGGAACCAATACCGGTGAAGGGGAGATTGCCAAGATTTATGCCGCCGCCGGTTTTGATCCATCTACCGCCACCTATTCAGGTAAAACCAAGCCCGTCGAGTGGGTACGAATCCATAACCTGCCTGACCTGGCCTACTTCAACCACGCGCAACACGTCAATGTTGCGGGCATTATTTGCCAGACTTGCCACGGCCCCATACAAGAGATGGATGTGGTGAAGCAATACTCCTTGTTGACCATGGGCTGGTGCATCGACTGCCATCGCAAAACAGATTTGAACACCAAGGACAATGGCTATTATGATAAGCTGGTTGAAATTCACAACAGCAAGAAGGCCATGAAAGTGGAAGATAATGGTGGTCTGGAGTGCGCCAAGTGTCATTATTAATTGCGAATTGAAAATTACGATCAACGAATTAACAGATAACGAATAAAAAGGAACGACCAACTCTATGGGTACTACTAAAAAGATATACTGGAAAGGACTGGAGCATCTCAAGAATGATCCTGCCTACATCAAGAATGCTGACAAGGAATTTGTCAACGTTGGTGTGGAGGAGGATCCCGGTCATTCCCGCAGGGATTTCCTTAAGATGATGGGCTTCAGCGTGGCGGCCGCGTCTCTGGCGGCTTGCGAGACACCCATCAGGAAAGCTATCCCATTCGTTAACAAGCCTTTAGATGCCGATCCGGGCATCCCTAATTATTACGCATCTACTTATGTAGATGGAGGGGATTATTGCAGTATTCTCGTAAAGACACGTGACGGACGCCCAATCAAGATTGAAGGTAACGCGCTGTCCAATGTATCAAAGGGAGGTACCAGCGCACAGGTCGAGGCCTCTGTACTCTCTCTGTATGACAACTACCGCTTGCGCGGACCCAAAATAGCCGACAAGAACTCCGACTGGGAAACGTTGGATAAAGAAGTAACCGCTAAGCTGGCGGAGATCGCCGGTAAAGGAGGTCAAATACGGATTGTCAGCAATACCATCCTCAGCCCAAGCACGAAGACAACCATTGAGAAGTTCAAAGCAAAATATCCGAACACCCAGCACATTCAGTACGATCCCATTTCTTACTACGGAATGTCGAAAGCCAACGAAGAATCTTTTGGTGCCGGGTTTATCCCTTCTTATGATTTTAGTAAGGCCAAAGTCATTGTAAGTTTTGGCGCGGACTTCCTCGGTACCTGGCTGTCGCCCATCGAGTTCACCAAGCAATATGCCGTGACGCGCAAGATCGATGAAGATCAGCGCGAGATGTCACGTCACTATCAGTTTGAGGCAAACCTTTCACTCACGGGTGCCAATGCGGATTACCGCAGCATGGTTCGCCCATCGCAAAGTGGATTGGTGGTAGCACAATTGTATAATCTTCTCGCAGCAAAGGCAGGGAAATCTTCGTTGACAGCTGGGATTGAAAAGATTGTCAACCTTGAAAAAGCAGCCGAGGATCTTTGGGCAGCCAAAGGTAACTCGCTGGTGGTTAGCCGCTCAAACAACAAGTCAGTGCAACTCGTGGTGAATGCCATCAATGACTTGCTGGGCAACTATGGAACGACCATCCTCCCCAACATGCCGGTCAATTTCCGTCAGGGAAATGATGAGGCCATGGCAGCCTTTGTGACCGACGCGACAGGAGGGAAGGTAGATGGAGTAATTTTTTACAACTGTAATCCGGTGTATGATCATCCCATGGGTGCCGAACTCGGTGCAGCCCTCAAGAATATTTCTCTGACAGTTTCCACCGGATATACAGAAGATGAAACAGGCAGTTCGGTAGCCTATAAAGCGCCCGATCATCATTACCTGGAGTCATGGAATGATTTCGAACCCAGGAAGAATTCTTTTAGTCTTTCGCAACCAGCCATCACGCCGATCTTCAAGTCGCGTCAGGCGCAGGAAAGTTTTATGGTGTGGGCTGGAGAAACGAATGTTGATTACTTCACTTACGTGAAAGAAAACTGGAAGAACTGGTTCTATGGAAAGGCTGGCAATGGAATGGATCTTCAGTCATGGTGGGACAAATGTCTTTATGACGGGGTCTATGAATTGCCTGCGGATGACGTTAAAGGAATTTCATTGGCCGGCGACTTGAATGCGGCCGCCAGCGCGATTGCTTCCAATTATAAAGCTGATAACAATGGTTTTGAGTTGGCCGTGTTCGAAAGCTATGGCGTAGGTAACGGAACCCAAGCCAACAATCCCCTTTTACAAGAGCTTCCAGATCCAATCACCAAAATAGTTTGGGATCATCCGGTTACCGTATCGCAGAGAGACGCGACAGCTTTGGGCTTTACAAATGATGGTGAGAGCAATACCCAACTAGGGACCCTTACCGTAGCTGGAAAGTCGGTGACCGTTCCTGTTTTGATTCAGCCTGGACAAGCACCCGGAACCATCGGTATTTCATTGGGATATGGAAGGACTAAAGTTGGTAAAGTAGCAGAGAACCTCGGGGTCAATGCCTATCCATTCTTGACTTTGTCGAATGGGTTCATCAGTTCAACCGTGTTTGCAGGAGTGACCATCGCGAAGACCTCTGAAGCATTTCAGCTTGCGCAAACACAAACTCACCAGACCTACATGGGGCGTGAGAGTGTTATTCAGGAATCAGTATTGAGTGAGTTCAAAAAGAACCCTGCTGCCGGACGCGATTTCCCTAAAGTTACCAAGTGGGATGAAAAAGTAGATCCATCCACCCTCAGCTTGTGGAAGGGACATGACTATAAGAATCACCATTGGGGTATGTCGATCGATCTCAACAGCTGTACAGGCTGCGGGGCTTGTATCGTGGCATGTAACGTCGAAAATAACGTAGCGCTGGTCGGTAAAGATGAGGTCATTCGCCGCCGCGAAATGCATTGGCTCCGCATCGACCGCTACTACAGCAGCGATGGAGAGCATGGAGATTATAACGCATTGGAAAAGGCATCGGAAAATCCTGAAGTAGTATTTCAGCCGATGCTCTGTCAGCATTGTAACAATGCTCCCTGCGAGACTGTATGTCCCGTTGCTGCGACCACCCACAGCTCTGAAGGTCTTAACCAAATGACCTACAACCGTTGTATTGGAACACGATATTGTGCCAACAACTGTCCTTACAAAGTGCGTCGCTTCAATTGGTTCAAATACCACGATAACCAGCAGTTCTATGGCGTAAACCCCGCCATGAACACAGATCTTGGACGCATGGTACTCAATCCTGAAGTTACCGTTCGCTCACGGGGTGTGATGGAAAAATGCTCGTTCTGCGTTCAGCGGATACAGGCAGGAAAGCTCACCGCCAAGAAAGAGAGAAGAACATTGAAAGATGGTGAAGTGATCACGGCATGCCAGGCGGCTTGTTCTTCAGGAGCCATTGTGTTTGGCGATATGAATAATTCTGAAAGTGCCATCAGCAAGCTTTTGAAAATCGAGAAAGATGAGAAGCGCCCCTATGGCATCGATAAGAAAATTGGCAATCCGAGAGCTTACCGTGTGTTGGAAGACATTGGCGTGAAGCCAAACATTTTCTACCTCACCAAGATCAGGAACAAGGATGAAGTAAAAGAACACGCATAACATAAATATTAAGAAACCCGGAACTTCAGATATGCAAGCATCATCAGTTTTACGAGAGACATTAGTCACCGGTGGGAAGACCGTAGCCGATGTATCACATGACATCAGCCGCCAGGTAGAAGGAAAGCCAACCCGCCTGTGGTGGATGGCCTTCGGTGTAGGCTTCGCGCTGCTGCTATGGGGTGCTTACTGTTGTTGGATGCTGTTGTGGAACGGCATAGGCATGTGGGGCCTTAACAAAACGGTCGGTTGGGCCTGGGACATCACCAACTTCGTGTGGTGGGTGGGTATTGGTCACGCTGGTACACTGATTTCAGCCATTCTTTTATTGTTCCGCCAGCGTTGGAGGATGTCAATCAACCGTGCTGCAGAGGCCATGACAATCTTCGCGGTGATTTGCGCTGCCAGCTTCCCGGCATTCCACATGGGTCGCCTCTGGCTGGGATTTTATTGGGCGCTTCCTTTGCCCAACGCATTTGGTTCTTTATGGGTGAACTTCAATTCACCACTTCTCTGGGACGTTTTCGCCATCTCGACATACTTCTCAGTTTCCCTCGTATTCTGGTACATGGGCTTGATACCTGATTTCGCCGTGATCCGTGATCGCGCAGTCGTGATGGGTAACAAGACGCGGGCCTCCATCTACAATGCACTAAGCTTTGGATGGGATGGAGCCGCAAAGACCTGGAGCCGTTATGAATCAGTGGCCCTCATCCTTGCAGGTTTGTCTACACCCCTTGTACTCTCGGTTCACACCATTGTATCCATGGACTTTGCGACCTCAGTAGTACCGGGATGGCACACAACGATTTTTCCTCCCTACTTTGTGGCAGGTGCTATCTTCTCTGGTTTTGCCATGGTGTTAACCTTGCTTCTGGTTACACGGAAAGTATTTCACCTCGAAGACTACATTACTATTTACCACGTTGAGTTGATGAACATCGTCATCATCATCACAGGTTCTATTGTAGGAGTCGCCTACATAACAGAATTCTTCATTGCCTGGTACGGACAGGTTCCGGCCGAACAATACGCATTCATCAATCGGGCAACCGGTCCTTACTGGTGGGCCTACTGGTCCATGATGACCTGTAACGTGATTTCACCCCAGCTTTTCTGGATCAAAAAGATCAGGACCAACCTGGTGGCAACTTTTGTACTGTCGATCATTGTAAACATCGGTATGTGGTTCGAACGTTTCGTGATTATCGTTACGTCACTTCACCGCGACTATTTGCCTTCAAGCTGGACCATGTTCCACCCCACGATGTATGATATTGGTCAATACCTCTTCACCTTCGGGATATTCTTCTGCGCATTCCTTCTCTTCGCAAAGTTCTTCCCCGTGATCAACATGGCAGAAGTTAAGAGCATTATCAAGGCTACTTCGGAAAAAAAGAAAGCGGTTCACTAAAGAAACAGTTCATCATGACGCATAAGGAAAATTTTTTAGTAGGAATTTTTGATGACGAAGATGTTCTGCTCGGAGCAGTGGAGAACATCCGCGACAAAGGTGTGAAAATCAAAGAAGTGTATTCACCCTTCCCGGTACACGGCCTGGACGATGCATTGGGTTATAAACGCTCACGTCTTCCCATCGCGGCGTTCCTGTTTGGCATGACCGGCACAACATTGGGTCTCTTCACCCAGGTATGGATGCTGGGATACGACTGGCCGATGATCATTGGTGGAAAAAACTTCGCGTCCATTCCTCCTTTTATTCCAGTGACATTTGAATTTACCGTCCTTTTGTCTGCATTTGGTATGGTGGGCACGTTCCTCATCGTAAGCGACATGAAGCCATACAAATGGCCACGTCAATACGATCTCCGGAGCACAAACGATAAACACGTGATGGCCATCGACCTCGGTGCGAACAAGATTGGCAAGGATGAAATCCAGCGTATTTTGAAAGACAATGGAGCTTCTGAAGTAAATGAGAAAAGCTTTTAGAGAAACAAGAACTATGACTATCAAAAATATCATTGTGTGTACCTCTGCCGCCATTGTACTGTGGGGCTGCAAGGCCGGTGGTGACAACCCTGGCCGCGAATATGCCCCCAACATGTACCACTCGGTGGCCTATGAACCCATGTCACAGATTACGGATGAAGATGCCGGAACCTGGGTCAACTCACTTGACAATGGCCGAGGTGAATATTTTAATTCAAATAAGTACAACCCTTACCGGATGAACCTGCGGGAGCCGGCTGCCCATACGGTAAAGCGGAATGCATACGGCTGGTTGCCTTATCGCAAGGTGCGTGTGGGAAAGGACAGCATTGACATCGTAACGGCTGGAATGAAGAATCCGCTGGATTCAACCAAGCAAATATTGGCGGATGGTAAAGTTTTATATGAAACCTACTGCAAGCATTGCCACGGTGCAAAAGGGGAGGCTGATGGCAAAGTATCCGACAAATATGCCGGGGTAGCAAACTTGAAAGGGGATGCTTACGTCGCCATATCAGAAGCACACATCTTTCAGGTGATTACGCATGGAGCTGGCCTGATGGGATCACATGGTTCTCAGGTGAGCCCGGATGAACGTTGGAAAATTGCCAAGTACGTGAAGGCTTTACAGAAGCAGAAATAATTTGATAAACGATCGCACGAATGAACGACGCACACACAATAGCTGACGAAAAGTACGAATTCAAATCCGCCACGCGCTCCAAACTCTTCATGCTTTTTGGGGCTGGACTTCTCTTGTTTATTATCGGCGTATTTATGGCCAGGTCAGGTGGCGAGGCAGGCGAACATGGTAAGGAGCACGCAACAACTGAAATATCCAAGAATCTTGTAGCCAGCGTTGATGTTCAGGAAGGTCATGAAGGCGCATCAGAAGAACATCAGGGAACAGCTCCCTGGTTGAAAAGAATTTATACTACCCTGTGGATGAACAACGTCTTCTTTACGGGTCTCGGAATTATTGGTTTGTTCTTTATTGCCATCCAATTTGCTGCGCAGGCAGGCTGGTCGGCAGGTGTAAAACGCATTCCCCTGGCCATGGGCCATTGGATACCGATTGCAGGCGTATTGATGATTGTCCTCTGGTTTGTGGTGAAAGGTGATGTATTTCATTGGACCCACGCAGATTTGTATGTCAAAGGTGGTGCCGATTATGATAAAGTGCTGGACGGTAAGAGTGGCTACTTCTTCTGGCCCATGGCCGCCGGATCTTTTCCAATCTTCTTTGTTCTTCGAATGGTAGTGTTCTTCGGCCTTTGGTATTTGTTCTTTACCTGGATCAAGAAAGAGATGTTGGCCGAAGATTTGGACGGCTCC
>JAYVEZ010000247.1:0-2052 GCA_043773645.1 Cytophagales bacterium | reverse complement strand
TTGGGCCACGTCGCGCCACCATCCGTTGGGATGTTCAAAATGGGCAACCAATTGCGCAGGGGTTTCGTCCAGCATATGCGGCTGAGCAGGATCGCGATCGATACCTTCATAGCGTATTCGCCATATCCTGCCCAGTCCGGTGACTTTGTCGAGTTGATATTGATCGATTTTGGTTCGCAGGTAGGAACCGCGTTGCGTCCATTGACCCTCCTGAATAATACCATGGTACATGTCGACAACGTACAACGTTCCATCGGGGGCTGTGGCCATATCCACCGGCCGGAACAACGGATCCGTAGAACGGACAAATTCCGATTTCCAGTCCTGGTAATAGTTGTGAAGCTTTGTTAATCCCTCGGTCACAACCGGATTCACCTGCCGTACAATCCGGGCCACCGGTTCCCCATAAAAATATTGGCCCACCATGTTTGCCGGGAGCCGGTGTCCCCGGAATATATCGTTGCCCGCAGCGCCCGTTACGTGATTCAGCGAGCCATCGGGCTGGCGTACTTCATCCATGCCTCCTTGCATATCGGCCAGCAGAACCGGAGCTCCCCAGGGAATATCGAAGCCATCGGCAAACTGATCTTCGACTACAAAATTTCCGTAGTGAATGGGAAATTGGAAATAGGAAGGAAGACCACTGGCGCCTCCCTGAAACCAGACTTTGCCATCATCGTCCTGAGCTATCCCCCACTGCGCGCGATTGGCCCCTGTTGATTCCCGCAGGATTCCGTTGGGTGTCCATTTCACACGGAATGCATTTACCGTACTGTACATCCAGTTATCCATTGCCCAATACAGGAACGCCTGTTGATGTTCCACATTTCCAGAACGGCCGAAGCTGGTCGTAAAGAGTTCTTTCTTATCGGCAACACCATCATTGTTGGTATCGGTATATTGGTAAACATCATCCGCATTCGACTCCATGGTGAGGATGCTGTTGGCTCCAAACGGAAGTACGAACCTTGGAAACACCAACTTGTCGACAAACATGGTTCCGGTCTCGTACACACCGTCGTTGTCTTTATCTTCCCAGCGCGAAATGCCACTCACCGGATCCAGCTCGTGATCGGAGTCGGCGGTGAGCATGTAGGAGCGAAGTTCCAATACGAACATTCGCCCGTTGCCATCGAAGGCGATCGCAGCCGGCTGTTCAATGTGTGGATCAGTAAGAACAGGTTCAATACGATAGCCAGGCGGGAGAAGGAATTTCCTTGCTTCTTCGTCTGCGGGTATGGGACGAACAGGAGGTTTGGGGGTAAGATCAATTCCTTTCCAATTGGGATCTTCAGGATTCGCATCCTTCGGCAGCGTTACCACAGGGTAAGGCTTCGAGGAAGATGAACAATGGATCATCAAAAAATTGGCAGCCGGAATAACAATACAGCCGACTATGAACAAGCGCAAAAGCTTAGGCATACGGATTCCTTGAATTAATGGTCGGGTAATTTACACTTAAATTGTACTATGGCCCATTACCCGAAGGATTTTTGATGACCGGTTTTTTGCTAGTGCCCTCCAACTATTTATTAACAAAAACGAGGGGCACAGTGCTCGTTTTAACAACCAGTTTCGATAAGAATTACTAGAATCAATTAGTTGGAACGGCACAAGTAAGATAGCAAAGCAAGAGTAGTTTGAATCCTTTTTTTGCCGACCGACAAAAGGGAAGACCACTTACCCCGAAAGCCTGCTGTGATGACTCCTTTTTTGGATACCTTTCTTCATAAGACAACAATACAAATCAAATAAAATCCCGGGTTATGAAAAGAAGAACCTTTCTAGGAAACGCAGGTTTAGCTGCCGGTGCAATATTGCTGCCATCCTCTATCACAGGAAGTTCGCGTTCTGGCCTCTGGCGACATGCTGATAACAAATTCTCGGGCATCCGTCTCGGAGCGATCTCTTACAGTTTCAGAAGCATGCCAAGCGGGGCAGAAGACATACTCCGTTACCTTGTCAAACTGGGGCTAACTACGGTAGAGTTGATGGGCGACCCTATTGAAACCTATGCTGGTGCTCCTGAGGCTCCTGTCTGGAAACGAGGTG
>JAYVEZ010000246.1:0-7340 GCA_043773645.1 Cytophagales bacterium | reverse complement strand
GATACACCTTGCCAGCACCAGGTCAAGTTTAATCAGCTCTTCAAAGAGCGTGGCGACAATCTGACTTAACTCATCGGAACTGTGCATGGCCATGGCCCGTGCCCGAACCCTTTCGATGGCCAACTCAATTTGCGCCTCCCTCCCCTGTTGTTCTGCTTTCAGGAGATCAAGGAAACGTCGATAGGTCAAGTCAAACACTTTAGCAAACCGAACCAGGATCTGGATATCATGATCCGAGAAGTCATTTAACGCAAAAACATAAATCCATCCATCGGTAAAAGGATAAAATGAAAGATATTCTTGTCCACCCAGGGCAAAATCCATTTTCTCCTGCCCTTCCTGGAGAAGCATGGATGTCTCTACTGCCTTATAATAATTTTTCAGATCATCTCCTTCAAAAACATAGGTCTGATATTCATCTTTGGCCTTCCATGTTTGGTAGGCCTTCTGTAGAGCAGCATGTAAATTGACTGACTCCGTTCCAATCACCCTGACGGGTTCACCTTTTCCATTGGTTGTGGCCGCCCAGAATTCAATCATATCAGCATCTTTGGGGATTGCAATGCCGCATCGCAATGAAGTGATGCCCAAATCATTCAATTGATCAAACACCAACAAAGTGGCTGAACCCACATCCTCACTTTTATGCATGGCCATGGCGCTGGCACGCACCCTTTCAAGTGCCAACTCGATCCGTGCCTCCCTTGCCTGGGCTTCTGCTTTTTGAAGATCAAGGAACCGCGTGTAGGCAAATGAAAAAACAGCGGCCGCACGCTTCAACAATTCCCAGCTTTCTGTCGATATGTTGCCGGGGGATGCCGCACCCATATAACCGTTGGAGAATTTTAACAAATGGTATGTTCTTTCCGGGATCACCTCTCCATAATATCCCTGTTGGAGCACGACTGAATGTTGGACGCAATAGCTGATCCATTCCTTCCGGTTCTCACCCTGCATGACAATAGAAACCTGTTCCTGGTCAGCCTTGTAAAAATCCATCATCTGCCGACCCACCCATGTCGCATCTAGACGGATGGTCATGTGGTCGCTGAGAAGTTTTTTATCCTCATCCCGAACATCCTTGATGGCATACCAGCATTCCGTTGTTCCCGCTGCTTCATCGGGTATGAAAATCGAACTTGTTTCCAACTCCTCCACGCCCAACAAACCCATTTCTTTTCTCAGCACCTCTGCTACCTCCACCAGCTCTTCCGGCTTCTGCATTGCTGATGATCGTGCCCTGACTTTTTCCATGGCAGCTTCAATCTG
The DNA here is from genome assembly GCA_043773645.1 of Cytophagales bacterium. Taxonomy (GTDB): domain Bacteria; phylum Bacteroidota; class Bacteroidia; order Cytophagales; family Cyclobacteriaceae; genus ELB16-189. The sequence continues at coordinate 6,071 of JAYVEZ010000246.1, read as the reverse complement.
GGCCTGGCGCGCCTGGGCTTCGGCTCGTTGAAGATCCAGGTATCTTCTGAACGTAAGGTCCACAATGGATTTGAACCGGATGAGAATGGCTTTCTCATTCTCGGAATAGGGTTTCTCTGTCCACACAAAAAACAACCCCGCGGAGAATGGAAAGTAATAACTGTATTCTTCGTGTTGAAAATCCCGGCTGGTAGAAAGTGGTGCCGATATTTGTCCATACACCGCCTCATAATATGATTTCAGATCAGGGCCGCTCAACACGGCGGAGAAGTTTTCATTCTTCGACCATGCTTCCATCTGTTGAATCAGAAACGGATGAGAACCCATGTCCACGGTCCCTGCCAGTGAAAGGTTCATATCTTCTGATGTTGCAGTGGCTGCATACAACTTGGCCATACCGGTTTCTTTGTCCAGTAAACCAACACCGGCACGAATGGGATTGATTCCGAGTTTGCGCAATTCAGTAAATACCACACCGGCCGTTGAGGTCAGGTCGCCGCTGTTGTGCATGGCCATGGCCCGGCCCCGGACTTTTTCCAGGGAGGCTTCGATGGTGGCTTCGCGCGCCTGGGCTTCCGCTTTTTGAAGATCAAGATACCGTCGGTAAGTCTGGCCAAAGACACCTGCAAAACGCTTGAAGATGATCGAAGCGTCGGCTGAAATCGGGTCAGCCGTGAACGCGAATATGGCACCCTCCGGAAAATAGAAGTCGGTGTGAATTTCCCTGGCAGGCAACGACCCCAGGTCAAATTGGGTTGGGTAGCCCGGATAATTATTGATTTCGTTGTAGTAATTTTTAATATCCTCCCCTTTCAATTCATAAGAGAAGAGATCCTCCCTGGATTTCCAGGCACTGCGGACAGCTTGCAGCATCGGGTGAATGATGGTGTCCAAATTTCCCACGATCAAAGTGACAGAACCATCCGCGCCGGACTTTGCTGTCCACACTTCTGTTTTGGTGGTGTCGCTGAAGACCAATATGCCACTGCGGTTGGTGCCGACACCCAGTTTCACCAGCTCGTCAAACATGGTGGCCACCGTAGCCCCCACATCCTGGCTGTTGTGCATGGCCATCGTTTTGCTGCGGACACGCTCGAGGGATGCTTCGATCAGGGCTTCCCTTGCCTGCGCTTCTGCTTTTTGGAGATCTCTGTATCGTAAGAATGTTTGAGAGAATGCCACTGTAAACCGTTTCATCACGGCTCTGTCCTCGTTCGAAAGGGGATTCACGGCGAAAATATAGAGCGCACCTGCATTAAAGATGCAAGCATGCAATGCATGATCGGGGTCATTCATGAATTGAGACCACGATTGATAACTTGGGATCGATGAAAGTGTGCGGTAATAATTTACCCGGTCTTGTCCCTTGAGGTGATAATCATACCATTCTTCCTTGTTCTTCCAGGCATGGAACAGTCCATCCAGCAAAGGATGAAGGGTCATGTCGAGTGTTCCAATAATCTTGGCAGGCTGCCCTTCCTTCGCCCGGGTGGCTGCCCATACTTCCATGATTTGGGATTCATCGATAATAAGAATTCCGCAACGCAGCGTTTCTATACCCAGCCTGTGCAATTCCCTAAATACCACAGAAGTTGCCTCCACCACATCCGAGCTATCATGCATGGCCATGGTTTTGCTCCGCACTCTTTCTAAAGAAGCTTCAATCTGCGCTTCCCTGGCCTGGGCTTCGGCTTTTTGGAGGTCGAGAAAACGGGTATAGGCCTGTTCAAATACATTTCCGAATCTTCTTAAAATGGCATTCTGTTCTTCGGTATAAGGCACCAATGCATAATTTGCGACTGTGAGTATGGTGTTCTTCATCAACGACTGAGACCTTGCAAAACCCGGTGTACCCAGTAACTTTTTCTTGTTTTCTTCCGGAAGATCTCCCAGTACAGAATTGTCAAAGATGTGCTGCAGGAATTGCCGGTTTTCTTCCGCTGTTAAAATATCTGCATTAAAATCAATCCCGTTTTTACGGACATGGAAGGGTCTATTAAATGCCGGGTTATCCAGGTAGGGAACTTTTATTAAATAAGGATTGGGCTCGTCAGGAGCTGCCAGCCAGAAATTAAGACCCATTTGCTCATTGTTAAAACCAAAACTTACATTGTGAAACCTGAATTGAAGTTGCTGTAATTGCTCTGATACTACCAAAATCACTTCTTCCAGTTCTTCACTTTGATGCATGGCCAACGAGCGCGAACGCACTCTCTCTAACGCGGCTTCTATTTGTGATTCCCTTGCCTGGGCTTCGGCTTGTTTCAAATCATTGAAGCGTGTGTACGTTAAATCAAAGACTTTTCCGAAGCGATTAAGAATGTCGAGGCTTCTATCGGTTAACGGCTCTGTGCCAACGGTTTGCAGCCCTCCGAAATTGCAGAATGTGAAGGTGCACACATACTTTTCAGTGGCTCTTGACGCGGCTTGCGCCTTTTTTGGAGTTCTTCTAAATTCTGTTTCACTAAATAAATAATCGTCATATGTCTTTTTTTCCAGGCCCTCAAGTACATACACTGATATTTCCTTTCTTTCCCTGTATGCATTGAGCATCGCGTGGTGGTAGGGAAAATCTTCAAATTTCATATGATACGATTCAGGCCGGTTATCCATTTCCGGATTTGTCGCCCAAACCGTATTGGTCAATGAACCCTCATCTATGATATTGATGAGACACCAGGTTAAAGCAAAATCAAGTCGGGTCAATTCTTTGAAAACGATATCCACCAATTCGGATAACTCATTGGAGGTTTGCATCGCCATGGCTCTTGCACGGACTCTTTCAAGAGAAAGTTGAATCTCTGATTCCCTTGCCTGGGCTTCCGCTTTTTGGAGATCGAGGAAGCGTTGGTACACCCTTTCAAACTCCATATTGAAACGCAGCACAATGCTTTTTTCTTCAGGAGTTGCTTCTCTGTCATGTCCGAAACCGAGGAACCCAAATTTGGAGCTTCCTTCTGTTATGTGCAGGCCTTCAGGAAAATCAACCAGGCTTGGTCTGGATTCTTCGGGGATCGACAAGACAATACTCCCGAACAATTCCCAAACCTTGGGAAGGTCTTCATTTGAAAAGCTATGCGAAGTAACGGTGTATAACTCACCCTTTTTCCATCTGTCAAAAGACTCCCTCCAGACAGGAGAGGCTTCAATGTCTACGGTCTGCACCGCCTGCACACGCTTCCCTTCAATTCCGGTTAATCTGAAAGTGAATGAATTTGTTAGGGGATCTATTAAGCTCAAATGGGCAAAGACAGGAAAAATGCCGAGCACATCAAATTGATCAAAAAGGACAACCAGCAAATCCGATAGTTCACCTGAATGGTGCATGCCCATTGCCCGGGCACGTACCCGTTCCAGCGAGAGTTGAATCTGCGCCTCCCTTGCCTGGGCTTCTGCTTTTTGCAAATCGAGGAAGCGGGTATAGGTTTGATTGAATACTTTCGTGAAACGCAACACCAATTCTTCCTGCGCTTTGGTTAACTGTACTCCCCCGATGTTGAACAGATACCCTTTCGTGAAATTGAACGTATAGATCCAGGCCTTTTTGGGAGATACGGCCAAGAACGCTTCGACCGAAAAAGGAATAGAAACATTATTTTTGGTGATCTGCTTTAAAACATGCTCACCGATATAGGTTTGATGTTTCAGCGTAGCGTCCTCATCCAGGTCAATCACATGAAAAGGTTCCTGCTTCTTCCAGCTGGATAAAATAGAGCGCATCACTTTCGTCTCGGTGTGGGGGAACACAAAGGGAAAGGAAACTACTTTGCCATCCACTGGATTGACGCTGTAGTAGGAAGCGGATTTTTCTTCATCGTCCACAAAAGCATAGGAGACATTCATGCTGGTGATGCCCAGGGCCGTCAACTCTTTATGAACCAGTTCAGCCGCCTCAAGCAATTCATCCGGCTTATGCATCGCCATGGTGCGGCTTCGCACTCTTTCCAAAGCAGCTTCAATCTGCGCTTCCCGTGCCTGGGCTTCGGCTTTTTGGAGATCAAGAAAGCGGGTATAGGTTTGCTGGAATACTTTTCCAAACCGCATCAGCGTGGCATTCTCTTCATCCGTATAGGGAATACCTGAAAGGTTCTCGATATATAGGCCTACCGTGTCCAGCAACACGGTAGATATCGCGAGGCCGGGCTTTTGAAGGATAGTTTTCCGCGATTCCTCCGGCAACCCAGGGATCAACTGAAAGAGGTCCTTGTAGAACTTGTTCTTTTCTTTAAATGTAAGGTGATTGGCAAAGAAATTTGTTCCTTTTTCCTTCGCCTCAATGAAACTGTTCCAATGCGGCGAATCGAAATAGGGAATGGAGATTTCAAAGGGAGACACATACTGGTCGGCCAGCCAGATATGCATGTCCTCCCTTTCTTTATAGTCAACAATAAAACCGGTATGTTCTACATGAAGCTTCAGTTTCGTGAATTGTTCATAGACCACCTGGATCACCTCCTTAAGCTCGTCACTTTTGTGCATGGCCATTGAGCGGCTGCGCACTCTTTCCAAAGCGGCTTCAATCTGGGCTTCCCGCGCTTGCGCTTCCGCCTGGGCCACATCCGCATATCGACGATAAGCAAGACCAAAAACATTTTTAAAGCGCTCAAGTATTGTCAATTGCTCATCTGATATGGGCTTAAAGGAGGACACACTCAATGCACCCAATCCAATTGAATAAGAATAGTACTCTACCGTTTTTACTTTGTTTAGTTTAGGATCAGGCAAATAGCCCAGCGACTCCCGGTATTTGCGCCACGCCTTCATTTCCTTTTCATTAATGCGAACAGCCACAAAACTGTCACGCGTCCTTTTTAGATCCTCCATCCAGCTTTTTACAGTGGGATGCGTGGTATAGTCTACTTCAATAGTCCCCGTCACCCCATAATCTGAATAGTAATAACTGGTGATTGACTTCTTTGTGTCTTTATTAATAATGATCTCCGTGTTCCTGATATCTGCAAAGCCCAGGGTCTTTAGTTCATTAAAAATGATTTCGCTCACGCCGGCCAGCTCGTCGGGTTTCCGCATGCTCATCGCCTGGGCCCTGACCCGTTCCAGTGCCGCTTCAATTTCAAGCTCCCTCTTTCCCTGCTCCAGCTCCACCGTGCGCCGCTTCACGGCATCGCGCAGTTGAAGGTTCTCCATCGCAATTTTTTCAATGGCGATGTTCTCGCCGTCTTGAGCCCGGAGGTCCGGAAACGATGAATGCTGATGGATAATCTTCCAGCCGCCCCTTTTCTTCTGCATCATGGTGGATGCCCTGAACTTGGAATGAAATGCCCATTCACCCTCAATCAGCACATACAGGTCAGTGAGTTCGGTGATGAGGATGTTGGTTGGATTCGGCTCCAGTTTGATTACCCGGTTGCGCATGTCCACTTTTCCCGCAACCTGGCTGATCGTATCGCGCAAAAATTTTGTGGCTCCTTTCTTGTTGAAGAACACTTCGCCCTCCGCACTGCCGATCTGGGTGTAACCATCATCCAGCAATGGAGCCATTGAGTTTACATCGCCTTTGAGGTAGCCGTTCCAATAGCCATTGTATACATCGAGAATCTCTTTTTCTGATTTCTTGGTGATCTTCATTTCTTGTTCCTTATGCCGGGCACTTCCCTTGGTCAGAAGTGGACGTTGTCAAATATACCCAACTCAAGGATATGATGCCATGGGGTAAGGTGGGGATTTCGAAGAGTGGAAAGGCATCCTACCACACCTGTGTGCCTAAGCACTTCGTTGCGCAGGCACAGAGGACACTGAGGAAATACTGCACAGAGGTCACGAAGAATAGATCCGTTGCTTACAGTGCATTTCTCTGTGTTACTCTGTGCTGAATTCGCTCTGTGTTCTCTGTGGTAAAAAAGGTTGAACAGGACACGATACCTATGCCTATGCGAGTGGCAACACGATCGTAAACTCCGCTCCCTCACCTTCCTTCGTTTCCACCTTCAATTCCCCACCATGTGCTTTCACAATATCATAGCTCAAGGATAATCCCAAACCCGTTCCTTGCCCGGTGGGTTTGGTGGTGAAGAAGGGCTGGAAGATTTTGTTTAATACTTTTGGGGAGATGC
>JAYVEZ010000245.1:0-3620 GCA_043773645.1 Cytophagales bacterium | reverse complement strand
GATCCGTTCAAGAACGGCGGAGGGGCCATCACCGATTTCGGCTGCTATGGAGCGAATCTGATGACCTGGCTCATGGACGGGAAACTACCCATCGCCGTAACGGCCATCACCCGTCATATCAAACCGGATATTTATCCAAGGGTTGACGATGAGGCAACCATTCTCCTTGAGTACGCTGACGCCACCGGCATTATTGAAGCTTCGTGGAACTGGCCATTCGGAATCAAGGACCTGGAGGTATTCGGACTCACAGGCTACTTGCATGCCCTCAACGGAAATACTTTGCAAGAGAGAAAGAAGGACACGTACGACAATGTGACAATTGCGCCGGCCGCATTTCAAAATGATATTCAATACCTGACCGCTGTTCTAAGCGGTGAGATCAAACCAGGCAATGACCTTTCGTCCCTGGAGAATAACCTGATTGTGGTGAGAATCCTTGAAGCCGCTTCCCGATCAGCCAGGGAAGGAAAGCGGATTGAGCTATGATCGGATCTTAGGATTTGCCGGCTTCCCGGAATTTCCTACCGCTTATCCATGGTTATCCCATTTGCTTATAAAAAAATGCAACCCTGACGGTTGTTTTGCAGTACAACCGTTTTGTAGATACCCATTCCATGCTAAGAAACTTCTTCAAGACTGCCGGAAGGAATATCCTGAAGCACAAGGCGTATGCCATCATCAATTTTGCGGGATTAACGGCTGGGCTGGCGTTATCGCTGCTCATCATCACGTATGTCAGGAGCGAATTGAGCTTCGACCAGTTTCATGAAAAGGCTGACAGGCTTTACCGCATTGCCTATGCTGCTCCCAACGGGATGAAGATTGCGTCAAGTCCTCCCCCCATTGCACCCCTCATGGCTGATTTTTTTCCGGAGGTAGAGAATGCAGCGCGGGTGTACAACCGCAATGTGAGCATCTCGCATCCGGAAGGCCAGGAAGGGGAGTCGTTCGAGGAAACAGGCGTGCTGTTTGCAGATTCTGCTCTCATGAAAATGTTTTCTTTCAACTTTGTTTCTGGTAATCCTGAACGGGCATTGGTTGATCCCTTTACCTTGTTGATCACCGATGAGATGGCGAAGAAATACTTTGGCGACAAAAATCCATTGGGGGAGTCCTTGATCTTCGGAGGGAAGCACTCTTTTAGAATAACAGGGATCGTTAATGATTTGCCGGAAAATTCACACCTGCGTTTTCACATGCTCGTGCCCTACGACAACATGTTTGATATGGAGAGCGATGAGACAGCCCAGCGCATGCGGACTAACCTCGCTACGAATTTTGTGATCAGTCATTCCTATACCTATGTGCTGCTGAAGCCAGGCGCTTCTCCTGCAGGGGTAGACCAGAACATGGGAGCCTTCCTTAAGAAGCATTGTCCGCCCAACAGGATGGTAGGGCAAATTTTCACTTTATTCCCGCTTAATGATATTCATTTAAAGTCGACTTTGCTTGGAGAGCCATCGCCGACCAACTCAATGACCAATATTTTTATATTCATTGCCATCGGGATCCTTACGTTGCTGATCGCATGCATTAATTACATCAACCTGTCCACAGCACAATCTTTTACCCGGATCAAGGAGATCGGTATTCGCAAGATTCTTGGTTCAGGCCGTGGTCAGTTAATAGCGCAATTCCTTGCCGAAAGTTTCTTGTTTTGTGGGGTGGCCATTGTGTTGTCGTATGTTGCCTTCTACCTCGCACTCCCGCTGCTGAATCAATTCACGGATAAACAAATGCTGTTTGCTGATGCCGTTGACCTGGAATTGCTGACAACTTCATTGGTTTTGCTTTTGGTCATTACCTTGCTGGCAGGAGGGTATCCTGCGTATTTTGTTTCCAGGTTCGATTCAGTCTCTTCGATCAAGGGGAATGGCAGCAACCTCGAGGGTGGTCAGTTCCTCCGGAAGTCGCTCGTGGTATTTCAATTGATGGTGGCTTGTATGCTCCTGTCAGGTTCACTGATGTTGATGAAGCAATTGAATTTTCTCAGTGATCAGCCTTTGGGATTTCAGAAAGAGCACATCATTACCATTCCACTGGCGAGTCAGAACCTGAATGGCATCTTCGTCCGTGCTGACAGTTCATACCGGTCGCGCCTCCAGACATTTCGCGATCGGGTAGAATTGCAATCCGGTGTGCAAAGTACAGCGGCGTCTTCGGGCATTCCGGGGTTGGGCACCGTGTACCGCGGTACCATTCCGGAAGGATTCACACAAGAAGATAATTTGTTTATCGCTGACCTGGCCGTGGACTATGACTTCATAAAGGCTTATGGAATTGAAATTAAAGCAGGTCGGGCGTTCAGCAAGGACTTTGGTACGGATGAAACAGAAGCCTATATCGTGAATGAAACGGCCGTAAGAGAATTTAAATGGGGATCTCCTGCCGAAGCGCTGGGAAAAACCATTAACCGGGAAGGAAAGAAAGGTAAGGTGATCGGGGTAGTCAATGATTTTAACATGGCAACCCTGACGATACCCATGGGGTCTCTTGTCATGGAAATTGACCCCAACCAATGGAACACCCTCAACGTAAGGTTTACCAATGCCAATGTGACCACCACGATTGAACATGTAAAAGAGGAATGGAATACGTCATTTCCGGAGAAGTCTTTCGAATACAGTTTCCTCGACGCAACATTGGATCAACAGTATGCCAACTTTCAGAATTTTAGCAAAATCATTCAGAGCTTTACGTTGATTGCCATATTGATTTCTTGTCTGGGTGTATATGGACTTGTTCTGTTTGTCGTGCAAAGGAAGGTGAAAGAGATTGGGGTGCGCAAAGTACTGGGTGCAAGCATTGTCGGTATTTTGCAATTAATCTATAAAGAGTTTTTATGGTTGTTGCTCATAGGCTTTGCCCTGGCAGTGCCGATCTCTTTTTACTTCATTCAGCAATGGCTGGAGAACTTTACTTTTCATACCTCCATCGATTTGCTCACCTATTCTATGAGTTTTGCGCTGGTATTGATCGTGGTGACATTAACAATCAGTTACCATGCATTGAAAGCCTCGTTGGCGAATCCGGTATTGTCTTTGCGGAGTGAATGAAAATACTTTGTTAAGGGGTCATCCAAATTAAAATATCATCGATATGAATTTGAAATTCTGGAAAAGGAAAAAGCAATCAACAAAGAAGCCAGTTTCGCTGCTGCGAGAATGGTACAACTCCATCGTATTTGCAGTAGTGGTGGCCACGCTGATCCGGTGGTCGACGGTGCAAGCATTTGTTATCCCAACCCCTTCCATGGAAAACTCCCTGCTGGTGGGGGATTACCTTTTCGTGAGTAAAATTCACTACGGACCGCAGACGCCCAGGACGCCTTTGCAAATACCATTAACGCACCAAAAGATTTGGGGTACTAATATCCCGTCATACTTGACGTGGATACAATTACCGACTTACAGGTTCCCGGGCATTACTAAATTGAAGCGGGGAGACGTAGTGGTTTTCAATGTGCCACCAAAAAGTCTTAACGAAGGCATCGATTATCCGGTTGATCTTAAAAACAATTATGTCAAACGCTGTGTAGCCATTGCGGGCGACAGGCTGGAGGTCCGGAACAGACAAGTGATCGTGAATGGCCAACCATTGCCAGATCCGCCCAATAT
>JAYVEZ010000244.1:0-2599 GCA_043773645.1 Cytophagales bacterium | reverse complement strand
CATGCGCAAGAACCGGGTATTGGCATTTCAGGCCAACCTGATATCTACACAGGGGAATACACCCGTTCGGGACATGGCCAGCATCGGATCAAGTTCATTCATGCGCGGTTACTATGAGGGCAGGTATACAGACCGGAACATGGTCGCGGTCCAGGCAGAATTCAGGGTACCGGTGAGTGAAAGGTGGGGCTTTACTATTTTTGCAGGTGCCGGCCGTGTGGGTACCTCCCTCAGTGATGTATTTCAGCTAAAGAGTATCAAGCCTTCGTTTGGTGTGGGGCTACGGTACGCTTTGAGGCCTAAAGAAAAACTGAACCTGAGGATTGACGCTGGCTTTGGTAAACAATCACAGGGAACTTATATCAACATAGGGGAAGCATTCTGACAATGAAAAAGATACAGAATACAGAATACCTCAAGCACCTGCTGGAGACTGAAAATCTCCACCTGTCTAAACTGCATGAGATAGTAAAGAAGTCCATCGAGGAAGAAGAACTTCTTGGTGTCGACCTCGGAGAAAAGCAAAATGCACAGCCGCTTTCTTTTGGCGATCGCCTTGCCGACCGCATTGCCTTGTTTGGAGGAAGCTGGTCATTCATCATTATTTTTCTCAGCACCATGGCAGTGTGGATCATGGCCAACACCATTTTCCTGTTAAAGGGTTTTGACCCCTATCCTTTCATACTTCTCAACCTGATTCTTTCCTGCATTGCGGCCCTTCAGGCACCGGTGATCATGATGAGTCAGAACCGGAAGGAAACCAAAGACCGCCAGCGGGCAGAAAATGATTACCTGATCAACTTGAAAGCAGAGGTGGAAATCAGGAGCCTGCACCAGAAAGTGGACCTGTCCATCATAGACCAGTTTAAACACCTCTGCGACATCCAACAAAAACAAATTGAGATCTTGTTACAGATTCAAGCGACCCTTGCCAAGAAACCCATTGACATAAACGCTCATCCCAAACCGTGAAAGCCATCGGTGTTCGTTCTCTGTTAATTCTCTCCATCGTCCTCACGGTGGTGAGCGCAATCATTACCTACCTGAATGTATTGCAGAAGAAAGAAACTACTTCCCTTGTCATCCACCACTATCAGGTTATTCAGTCTTCCACCCGGCTTCTTTCGTTGATGAAAGACATGGAGATTGGCCTTCGCGGCTACCTGATTACTTCTGACTCTGCTTTCCTTCAGCCTTACCAAGAGGCCCTTGGCGAGATTGATTATGACATCGACACCCTGACCCTCCTGGTCAGGGAGAATCCACGGCAGCTTGAAATTCTTCAAAACCGTCTGCTCCCGTTGGTCAGACTCAAGAAGGCAAACCTCGAAGAAAGCTTTCATCTTCTTGGGACCTATGGCCGTGACAGTGCTTCCCATTTTGCAGCGATGAAAATATCCAAGGCCCGCCTCGACAGCATTCGTTTTTGGACTGCGGATTTCATCCAGTTTGAACAGGTGCTCCTGAACGAGCGGAATGATGCCCTCGAGCAACGCTACTTCATCAACGACGTGATCCGGTTTTCAAGTTTCGCGTTGATCGGCATCACCGCCCTGGCAGCCCTGATCACCATTGCCAACAAAGAAAAAGACAATACCCAACTCCTTCACCAATTGCAACTGTTGAATCAGCAGTTGGAACAAAAGGTGAAAGACCGCACCCATGAACTGGAAGAGGCCAACAAAGACCTGATCCGCCTCGACGAAGAAAAGAATAATTTCCTGGGCATCACCACCCATGACCTGAAAGCGCCACTCGCCGGGATTTCAGGCTTGCTCAGCGTAATGAAATTGGATTCAAAGGCTTTGTTGCCGAAACACCTGGAATACGTTGAACTCATGGAGGAAACCAGCGAAAATATGCAGCGACTTATTTCCGATCTCCTGGACCTGAGCCGCATTGAACAAGGCACCATCAATATTCATTACGCGGATGCGTCGATGGTAAAAGTGTTCACACAATTGGAGGAGCGTTTCCGCGCCTGGGCTTCCCGCAAAAAACTGCGCCTGGAATTTCAAAACCGACTTGACGTGGATGTGGTGAAGACTGATCAAGACATCCTGTTGCGGATCCTTGACAACCTGATTTCCAATGCCCTCAAATTTTCACCTTTCAATAAAACCGTTACCATATCCGTCATGCGGGATGACAACGGCCTTCGCTTTACCATACAAGATGAAGGACCGGGCATCCTTCCCCAAGACCGAAACAATCTCTTTCACAAATTCAAAAAACTGAGCGCCCGTCCTACGGATGGCGAAAGTTCATCGGGATTGGGACTTTCCATTGTAAAAGATCTCGTTGATTTGCTTCATGGCTCTATTGAAGTCCAAAGCAGCAAGGGAAGTGGTGCTTGTTTTGTTGTCAGGCTTCCCATTTAGTATTATCCTGGAGGGTATTCTAGTCGGCATTTGATGTTTCATTTATTATCTGCCTTGTAGGGTGACCCAACACCCATTAATCACTCTCAATGGGCTAGGGGTTTCCGCAAGGTAGTCGACCCCTCCGATCGAGTGTTTGTCAGTCAAGTCATTAGAGCAGATAGCAAATTTCACTCCCGATAAATTTTGAGCAAAATGTCAAATAATACCTACATTTG
>JAYVEZ010000243.1:0-2975 GCA_043773645.1 Cytophagales bacterium | reverse complement strand
CTGTTTGATTTCTACCTGCGCACCATACAGAAACTTGAGGTGGATGTCAAACAGGTTGAGGATAAGAAGTATGTCATTAAGCTGCTCAACTTTGAGGGGTCGCTGCCATTGGAGATTCTGGTGGATGGGAAAATCATACGCTACACCATCGACAAGGGTGGCGCCACGATCATAGCACAAAGTCTGCCGCAAGTGGATCCGAATGGTTATTATCTCAAGAAGGTAATCCTGGAGTAGGAGATATTTACTGATTTAGTGATTTGGCAATTTAGTGATGTGGCAAGTCCACAATCGACATAGCTTAGTCACGACATCACAATATCACCACATCACCAAATAATTACTTTCTCTTTGCCCAGCTGTATCCGACACCCCATTCAAGAAAATCCGAAGCAACAAATTTATAAACCCTGAGGCCAACACGGAGAAAGATATGTTTGGTCAGGTCATAGCGTAGGCCAAGCCTTCCATAGCCTAGACCCTTGTCACCTGTAACTTTCAGGTTGACGCCGGCCTGCGTGATGAATGTCCAACGATGCACCATGTACTCATAGGAGAGATGCATACCCGGCCAATACAGAAGGTGGGTAGGTACACTCCCCGCTGGATAATCGTTTTGATAGACAACCTTCAGCGACTCGTCGTATGACCAATCGAGGCCAATGCCCAACTTCTGTGTGTAGCTAAAATGATGTGCGATATCGATACTCAATGATCCGGCCATATAGGATAGACTTCGATTATTGATATCCTGAAAGGTGGTTACTGCACCCAAACTGCCTACCACATAAAATTCATTGTAAGGATGGAATGTGGCGATCTCATGATGGATATTGGCTACCCTCAGAAATGAACCGGCCATTTTCTGCTCAGCGGAATTTCCGGAAGCTCCGAGCCGGTACCTTACGGAAGCATTCAGCCCATACAGGTTCAAGCCACGGTTAGGCGAACGAATGCGTCCATTGGAGAAATGGGTTAGGCTGAGGCCAATGATGCCATCCAGGCGGTTGGACAGTTTGAAATCATATTGCACGGCGAATCCCAATTGTCCTGTGACATGTGAACCAATTGCTTTTTGTTCAGGATTGGTTTGTTGATCATAGGGTTTCCAGTTACCGGCAAGCCCAAATGAGAAATCATAGCCTAACGATGATGTCTTCAACCGGAGAAAAGGTTGGTTGTAAAAGGCATAGGCTGTCCATGGATTGCCAAGAATATTTTCAGTAGGCTGAAACAGCACCTTGCTGATACCCACGCCATAGGTTGGATGATGGTGCAGTTGGTGCCACATCTTTTTCCCGTTACCAAAGATTCCGTACCGGAAATCTATGGATTGATATGGATTTGATTCAATGTATTTGATAGCGTCTGTATTTGTGTTGGCCAATCGGCCCACCTGATACCGAACCTGAAGGAAACTTCTTTGTGGGAGCGAGTCAATGGACTTGTCCGATTGGTTGAAATTCCATTGTTGCGACCTTGCGGGGATGGCCGTAAAGATTGAAATAGCACCAAAGGTCAAAATTCGGAGCATGGGCTGGTGACTTGCGTTGAATGACAATAAGAAATTATTCTTTAAAGGAGATATCAAAGGTAACCATAATCATTTTTGTAAATTTCCTGTCCAATCTATACCCGATTCGAAATCTCTCTGCGAACCTCTGCGCACGCTGCGGTTTTGATTCGGATATTTTAACGCAGAGCGAGCAGAGGTTCGCAGAGAGTGAATCGTATTAAAACTATTCTCCATGACTAAAAAGTTAAGTTTCCTATCCTTCGTATGGCTGATATTGGTAACTACCATTGCCTGCACGCCGAAAAAGCCAGACACGATTGGTGTTTCTTTCTGGTTGACCACAGGTGACAAGACATCCTTGTTGAAGAAGGAAGCAGGGAAGTTACCATTCAAAGAAGAGATGGTTGCGGATCTTGAAATTGAGATCGATACCGCCCAACGATTTCAAACCATCGATGGATTTGGCTATGCCCTCACGGGAGGAAGTGCGTACCTGATCAATCAGAAATTGAATGAGGCACAACGTAATGCATTGTTGAGAGAACTTTTTCTATCTGATCGAAACAATATCGGCATCAGTTATTTAAGAATCAGCATTGGCGCCTCCGACCTGGATGACCATGTATTCACTTATGACGACTTGCCCATTGGAAAGACTGATACTGTCTTGAATCATTTCAACCTCACAGAAGATCAGAAGAATCTCATTCCGATATTGAAAAAGATAGTCGCCCTGAATCCAGAGATTAAAATCATGGGAAGTCCGTGGTCGGCACCTGCGTGGATGAAGACCAATGACAGTCCCAAAGGAGGCGGTCTGAAACCGGAATATTATGACGCATACGCCCGGTACCTTGTTAAATACATCCAAGGCATGGCCCTTGAGGGAATTGCGATCGACGCCATCACATTGCAAAACGAACCAGAGAACCCCAAAAATAATCCCAGCATGTTGATCACGGCAGATGAAGAGGCAGCATTTGTGAAGAATAACCTCGGACCAGCGTTTCAACAGACAGGCATCAAAACTAAAATTATTGTGTTCGACCACAATGCCGACCATCCTGCGTATCCCATACAAGTGTTGAACGATCCCCAGGCAAAGAAGTACATCGATGGCTCGGCTTTCCACCTATACCTGGGTGAGATCAGTGCATTATCACAGGTGCACCAGGCACACCCTGACCGCAATATTTATTTCACAGAGCAATGGACATCTTCCAAAGGTAATTTTGATGGTGACCTTCGGTGGCATGTGAAGAATTTGATCATTGGTGCTACACGAAATTGGAGCAAGAATGTTCTGGAGTGGAACCTGGCTGCTGACCCAAGCGACAATCCTCATACGCAGGAGGGAGGATGTACTGAATGTCTGGGGGCACTGACCATTGGTGATTCGGTCCGGCGCAATGTATCCTACTACATTATCGCCCATGCTTCAAAATTTGTCAGGCCTGGG
>JAYVEZ010000242.1:0-7513 GCA_043773645.1 Cytophagales bacterium | reverse complement strand
GACCTCCGGCACATACCACCCAATGCCAAAGCCGTCTCCGTTTAACGGCTCCTCGATCTCACGGGCATGAAGGCTTTGGTTGATCAATGAGTTTTTTGGTTTGTACAGGAGGTTGTCAATGACAATCGGAGTTCCTTTGTAAGCCATCAATCGACACATATTCGTAAGGGTTTCTGAAAAGGTAATAAAGATTAGTAGAATTGTGAATACAATTTTGAAAAGACGGATGGAGCCACTTGATGCATTGGCCAATTATCCACCTTTATGGCTGTGTGGTGTACCCAAAACCCAATACCTATTTCTTTGAAGTAGCCTTCTCAAATTTCAAAGAGACCGAGTTGAGACAATAACGGAGGCCAGTGGGCTTTGGGCCATCGTTGAAGACGTGCCCTAAATGTCCGCCACAACGGCTGCAATTCACCTCATCACGCACCATCCCGTAGGTGGTGTCTGTATCCACTGAAACAAGTGTATTGTTTATGGGCTGCCAGAAACTGGGCCATCCCGTACCTGATTCAAATTTGGTGTCAGCGTTGAAAAGCTGTTGGTGGCAAGCGGCACAATAATAGATACCTTTTTCGTGGTTGTCCCAGTACGCTCCTGTAAACGCTCGTTCTGTGCCTTTCTCCCGAAGCACCTGGTATTGTTGTGGAGTGAGTTCTTTCTTCCACTCATCCTCGGTTTTGGTAATGGTTGTGTGTGTAGCAGAATTTTTTGGTTTGCCCTGTCCGCAAGACAACATGGATATGGACAAAAGGGCTAAAATCAAAAGCAAGGAATTTGTTTTGATGATTTGCATCTTATTTGGTTTAAAAAGTACTGAGTTATTCTTTTTCCTAAAACAAAATACCCCGGCCAGCTGCCAGGGTATTTTTGTACCTAAACCTAAACCTTGAGCAGATTGCTCACCTGGGAAGTCAAACGGAATACCCAAGCGTAGGTTACAGGTTTATTCAAAAATACCTGAATTCGTTTTCTATCAAGTCAGCATGTCACCGAACTTTTTTCTGAACTTTTCCACCTTGGGGCGGATGATGTACTCGCAATAGCCCTGATTTTGATTTTGCATAAAGTAGTTTTGATGGTAGCCTTCTGCAGGATAATAATTCATAAGCGGGCTCACTTCGGTAACGATTGGATCTTTGTAAGTGCCCGCGTCTTGTAGCTGCTTCCGATACAACTCAGCAATCCTTTTTTGTTCTTCTGAATGGTAGAAGATCACCGACCGGTATTGCGTACCCTCATCAGCTCCCTGCCGGTTGAGGGTCGTTGGGTCGTGGGTGTTCCAAAATATCTCCAGCAACTTTTCAAAGGATACAAGCATTGGATCGAAAGTGATTTGAATCACTTCGGCGTGTCCAGTCAGGCCGGAGCACACTTCACGGTACGTCGGATTCTTGACCTTCCCGCCTGAATACCCGGATTCTACCTTAGCAACTCCTTTCACATTGAGAAAAATCGCTTCGGTACACCAGAAGCAGCCGCCTCCGAAGGTGGCCTTCTGAAAATTAGATTCGTTCATGGATTTTTGTAAGTTTCAGACAGACGTTTCTGAGCGGGTCATGTAAGCCCAGTCTCGCCTGCATTGCCTAATAACTATCGGAACCTGAAAATGGTTTTGCCAATGGTGAGGAATTGTCGCCCAGCCAACATCTGGGCTAATACTTGTTGTAAAATGAATTGAGCTGGTTGCTTAAGTTAGACTCGAGGTTTTGCATGGACTGGTTAAAGAGATCCTGATCACTGGGCGTGGTTTCCCTGACCTTACAAAGATTAAGTTGGCTTGTACTCAGGGCGCGCGAGTCTCCGGTGTACGTGGCCCAGTCTTGCTGCCAGGATGCATTGCCTATGACGTTTTCGCTCTGGAGAATAGCGCTGGTATTGCCATCGGTAATGGTAAATGTAGCATTGCTAGCGGATCGTTTCGATTTGTGATAGTAGGTGATGCGTGCAGTGACTGTTTCCATGACATCTACCGTTTTTCCGTCAGGGCCCTTCTTTTCACCTGTCTTGATATCACGTTTCACTTCTTCAGATGAAGATGTAACCAATGCCTTCAATAGCGATGTAACTCCTGCGGCCTGTCCGTCCTGGTGGTAGCCATTGAATACAATCCTCAAGAATTGCTGAGGGGGTACCGTATCTTTTTGTGTAATCGGCTTAAATGACAAAAATTGTCGTTGCAAACCGTTTACGACGGGTTGCAAGCTTCCGTAATTGATTTGTGATGCATTGATTTCTTCGTAGGCTACGCGCAGGGTAGCATTAAACTCAGCCTGAGTCATCATTTCAATTGACTCTTTGTAACCGGGTTCATACGTGTTGGCTTCCTTAAAATCAAAATAAGCCTCCTTCGAGTCGTTGCGCGTATTTCTCATCAAGGCATCAACGCCAGCCACATAACTTTCCTCAGCGGCTTTTACTTTTACATCGGCCAACTCTTTGAAACGGGTGGCGGGTTTAGGAATGACCTTCATGGCACCCAGGGAGGTCTTTATCTGATCGTTGATTAAGTTAATTTGCTCATATCCCTTTACGGCATTTCTCCATTTCTTGGGATCGTCAGCCGTGATTCCGTTTTGAATGTTCAGGTCAATGTATTCGATGGCCAGCGGGTAGCCTTGCTGAAGGACGGCGCCTGCCTTCTTGTTATCCGGACTGCTGCGGAGGCGTTGGATCGACTCGAGCACGGCATCGTAATAATCACCCTTTTTGAGGGCCGCCTTTCCTGAAACGCAGGCATCCAGCAGGATGACGGAGATGGCAAGAATAAAGACCTTTCGCATGGGTGAGTAGAAAATCGTTGCCTTAAATTATGAAGTTGTTTTCAGCTGACAATGAGTCGCAGGGATTATTGTTTTCCAAAAAAATCAATGAGGATATCGTCAATAAGACTTCTCCAATTGCCCCAGGAATGTCCTTCGTTGTTTTCACGGTAGTGGTAAACGCATGCGTTGTTTTGCAGAATGGCTTTCATCTTTCTGGAACCTTCACTGGCATCATTCATTACCCCACTGGTGATTGATACTTTTATCTTTGAACCCGGGTTATCGCAAACGGAATAGATCTGTGGTCGTGCCCAAAAGGCGGGCGACTGGATTCCGGCCATGCTAAAAAGGTCAGGCCGGGTGAAAGCGAAGTAAGCTGAGGTCAGTCCACCCATGGAGGTACCGAGGATGGCACGGTGGGACGCATCAGAATGGATCGGAAATTTTTGTTCAATATGAGGAATGAACTCTTCGGCAAAAAACTTCAGATACTTTTCACTCATGTTCAATTCGTCCATGCGCCGGTTGTTCGACCGGTTGACTGGCTCCCGATGATCGATAAAAATGGCAATGATGGGTTCAATTTTCTTATCGGCCAGAAGATTGTCCAGAATCGTAACCATATTGCCCAGTTCAGGCAGCATGTATTCGAAACCATCGGTAACGTAGAGTACAGGTAACTTCCCAAGCTTTTCATACCCTGAAGGAAGATAAACGCTGTACGTAATTTGATATCCCAGGATCTTGCTGGTGAATAGCAGGTCTGGCTTCACGGTACCATGTACTCCACCCTGCCGGTGGATTAGAATGGGATCTTCTTTCCACAAGGGCATCCTCAATTCAGAATTTGGACTTCCGCCACCCACCCCAGACCATTGGCGGTACGGATTTTCGGGGTCAAGCAACCAGTGAGTTCCGTCTATAAATATTTTATAATCCAGGCGTGCATCTTTTGGAAAGGAGCATTTCAAAATCCAGATATCGGTACCTGAAATTCTTGTGCCTTTGTTCTTAAAGTTCTTGTCATAGCCCCAGCCGTTAAAGTCACCCATCCACACCACACCATTGGCTTTTCCACGATATAAAAATGCGACGGAGTCTTCATGCATAAAAGGAATTCCTGCCGCAGCAAGGTCATGCCAATGCTTTTGGATTTCCACCTTTCGCTTGACGGTGTCCGCCAGCGCAGCGGCATGATACAGATTCTTTATCGATTGCGTGAACGCAGCGTAATCCTGCCCCATGCCGTTGAAGGCCCCCAGCCAAAGAACTACGAATATGATTTTTTTCATCATGCTTGAACAACATCATCCTTGTCCTCAACGAATCTGACAGAAACGGCCGCAATCAGCAGGAAAACACCTGCTGTGACCAGGCTATAAATGGGTTTCGAATTGTAAAAATACTTTACAATAGGGCCTCCTACAATGCCATTGAAAATTTGAGGAAGGGTGATGAAGAAATTAAAGACTCCCATGTAAATTCCCATCTTCATCGGTGGGATGGATCCCGCAAGAATGGCATAAGGCATGGCCAGGATGCTGGCCCACGCCATCCCGACACCAACCATGGATAGAATCAAGAGGGTTGGATCGTGAATAAAATAAATTGAGATGAGCCCGATACCACCGGCGGTTAAGGAAATGGAGTGGGTGAGCTTCCTGCCAAGTTTCAGTGCAATGGCGGGAAGGGTCAGTGCATAGATTGCAGATATTCCATTATACACTCCGAAGATGATGCCAACCCAATTTCCTGCATCCTGGTATTCCGGTGAGGAAATGTCACTACTTGAAAGCCCATATACGTGTGTGGCGATTGCCGGTGTAGAAAATACCCACATTGAAAAAAGTGCAAACCAGGAGAAGAATTGTACAATGCCAAGTTGTTTCATTGTCTTGGGCATCCTGGCAAAGTCAGTGAGAATCTGCGACATGCCTTTCTTTTGACCCACTTGTTCGGGCTCTTTTTTGTACTCTTCAGGAGGGAATTCCTTGGTCGTGATCACGGTCCATAGGATTGCTATGAGAAACGTTGCTGCCCCCAGGTAGAATGACAAGGTCACGTTATAAGGTATTGCACCGGCTTCTGCTGTTTTAGCCACTCCGAAATACTCAGCAAAAATGTATGGAAGCCATGAACCCAATACGGCACCCAGTCCAATCAGGAAGGTTTGTACAGAGAAGCCGAGGGTGCGTTGGTCGGAGGGAAGCAAGTCTGCTACAAGGGCGCGAAATGGTTCCATGGCAATGTTGAACGAAGCATCCATGACCATCAGAATTCCTGCCCCAATGTAAAGTGGAGGCAACATGTACGCCAACACGGCGGCATTGGGCATGAGCATCAGCGCAATGGAGGCAAGAATAGAACCGCCAAGGAAGTAAGGTCTCCTTCTTCCCAGTGCGGTCCAGGTGCGATCGCTGAAATACCCAATGATCGGTTGCACGATCATCCCGGTAAGGGGAGCAGCAAGCCAAAACCAGGATAGATGCTCTACGTCGGCGCCAAACGTTTGCAAGATGCGGGAAGCATTTCCATTCTGAAGGGCAAACCCAAACTGGATACCAAAAAATCCAAAACTCATGTTCCAGATTTGCCAGAAGGAGAGACGTGGCTTCGGAGTAAGTGTACTCATGCAAGTTTGTTATGGACCCAGCGAAACAGTCGTCGAAGGTCAGATCATTTATTTACGGATTCTTCTTTTACGAATGTCCACAATATCGCAGAGATTGCCAACGACACCGCGCTGATGACAAAGATGATGGATTTGTTTTCCGCTGCCTGAATGACACCACCCAGTACCAGGCTCACCAGCAACTGAGGCAACACCACCGACAAGTTGAATATGCCCATGAAGAATCCCATCCTTGCTTTGTCCACTTTCTCGGTCATGATGGCAAAGGGCAAACTCACGGTGGCAGCCCAACCAATCCCGGCGACGGCCATACAACAGTAAACTGCAAATGGCTGTCGGCCAATGAATACAATAAGGAGATAGCCCAGGGTCATGAATGCCATGGAAATGGAGTGAACTTTAACTCTACCGATTCTCTTGGCAAGCGGCTCCAAAACGGTTGCCGGAAGAATAAAACCAACCGTGTTAAGTACCAGGAAGGAAATGGAAATCACTTGACCGGCGCTTTCATCGGCCGTGATACCCATGTTCTCCTTGATATAGAAAATCATGTAGACAAACATCGTTTGAATGCCAATCCAGCAGAATCCATGGGCGAAATAAATGCGCAACAATTGTTTTAGGTTGGAAGGTTGCGTTCCGCTACTGTCTGCTGCGGTTGTTACCTCCAAGGACCTCGGCTCTGTGATGAACATCGGGGGAACGATGGAAAAGAAAAGCACCAGAAATACGCCAAAATAGATGAGGGTATAATTACCGTTGATGGCACCAACGGCATACGCCAGTACACCGAACATCCCGGAGATGGTTTGCATCCAGGTGTAGCCCTGGGTGCGCTTTTCACCCTCAGGTGTTACATCCGCAATCACCGAACGGGTTGGGTTGAAACTTATGTTGATGGACAAATCAAGCGTGAGGGCCACAGATACTGCAACAATCAGGATAGGTATTCCAAGTGAATCACTGATGCCACCGAGGTTTGGCAATGCCAGAAGACTCAACGCGGCAAGCGTGCCACCAATCCATATAAAGGGTTTTCTTCGTCCTCCCCAGAACCAAATCTTATCACTGATCAATCCAATAAGCACCTGCCCGACAATTCCTGCAATTGGGCCGGCTGCCCAAACGATACCAACCTCGTGAACATCCAGGTGATACTGGGTTGACAAGATCCAGCTCAGTGCTGATATCTGGACTGAAAGAGCAAACCCCATGGCCGTGGCCGGTAAGCTCAGCAACGCAAAGAATGTTCTGGAAAAACGTTTTTGGATGTCAAGCATTACCAGGATATTTCAAGTTGGTCCGATGAGTTAGGAAATTGAGAAACGATGACTTCTTCTGCGCCCATGCTATCTGGGTCGTTGATGGGATCATATTTTTCAAGTGGTTGAAAAAATGAGTGAGCCACCTTTTGGTGATCTTGTTTTTGTCCGTTGACCACGAGGGAAGGGGTATCAAATTGGTGAAGTATCAGTTTGATATTCTTCAATGGACTCACATAATTTCCTTCTGGTTTTCCCAAAGTAATCTTTCTGCTGGAAGGCGAAAATGTGATCTTGCGTTTCGCAAACGATCCTGATTCAAACTGATAGCTGACCCCGTCATCTTCATAGAAATCAAAATCGGTATCGGATGGGCCTTGGTACACATGGAGAATTAATTCATTCACATTTTCTTTCGTGTTCTGAACGGGCCGTTGCATGGGTAAAATCGCGCCACCCTTAATAAACACGGGCAGCAAGTGAATCGGAGTTTCTAAGATCACTTCCTGGTTGCCCTCATATTTTTCTCCATCAAAAATGGAATACCACTCACCAGGTGGAAAGAAAACTTTCACAAACTCTTTATTGCTTTCTACCGGAACCACCAGGATGAAGGGCCCAAAGAGATATTGATGATGAAACTGGCCATTGTAAACGCGCGCATCATACGAATAATTGATCGCCAACGACCGCTGCACGGGCATACCCGTCTGCGACGCTTCATGGAATAGGGAGTATATGTAGGGGAGGAGTTGGTACCGGAGCCGGATATAGTTTCTGGAAATTTGTTCAACCTCTTCACCAAAAGACCAGGGTTCAGAATCTTTTGAATTGATCATCGTGTGCCCGCG
>JAYVEZ010000241.1:0-9840 GCA_043773645.1 Cytophagales bacterium | reverse complement strand
TACCGGGAGGAGCGCCATTTATTTTCATTGATCAATGCACGGCTGTACATGATGAAACTCATGTTCTGCAAACGCAATTTGTAAAGTTTCACCACCAGGGCCTGAAAGACCGCCGTGATGGCAATGGTTTCCTGAACGCGCATGGGAACATCGCAAATGCGAAATTCAATTGTGTCAAAAAATGGATGAACGCGAACATCCCACCAGATCTTTTTTGCATTGTCGATGCAGTTGGTCTTGATCAGCAGGTTGATATAATTTTTGTATGAATCCCAACTCGAAAATTCATCGGGTATACCTGTGCGCGGAAATTTATCAAATACTTTGGTACGAAAGGACTGAAACCCTGTATTGCGGCCTTCCCAAAAAGGTGAATTGGAAGACAGGGCAAATACGTGCGGCAGAAAATACCTGACCGTATTCATGATGTGAATGGCCATGTCCTTATCAGAAATGCCAACATGGACGTGCAAGCCAAATATTAAATTGGAACGGGCCGCCTCCTGCATTTCGTTTACAATCGCATCGTATCGTGGATTTGGGGTGATCAACTGTGTGCTCCAATGTGAAAAGGGATGTGTGCCTGATGCCCCGATCCTCAGGTTCAGGCTGTGCGCAACTTCCGAGACATGTTTTCTCAATTTGCGGATTTCAACATTTGCCTCATCCACATCCCGGCATATACTCGTGCCCACCTCCACCACGGCCTGGTGCATTTCTGCCTTGACCTGGTCATGAAATTCCTTCGAGGCCAGTTCTACAATTTTCTGGTCGTGAGATTTTAATTCCCGTGTGACGGGATCAATGACCATATATTCTTCTTCAACACCCAATGTAAATTTTTCCATGCTTCTTGACCCACCGCCCATTGCAAGGCGGTTGCAGGGTATTCTTTATTTTTTTGACTTCTTTGTTGTCTTGCTTGACTTCTGAACTGTCGATTCCTTTTTGTCGGCTTTCGCATCTGCCTTTGTCTTGCTTGATCCCGCACCCAGGAATGACGCTACGCCATTGGAAACAAAAGTTCCCCAGGTAAGATTGTCTTCTCCATCCTTTTGGGATTGAGCCCGTTCCACTGCCATCTTGGCTGCGTGTTCGACCACCCAATCAAAATTTTGTTGACCTACGGAGGCCACGTCCGCATCTGGTGCCGGGTTACAGAAGTCGATGGCATAGGGAATGCCATCACGCACCGCCATTTCTACGGTGTTAAAATCATAGCCCAAGGCATGGTTTATAGACAACACATGGTCATGGACTTTCTTTAATAGCTTTTCAGATGCGGGGCCTTTTTCCACCACATAGCGGAGGTGATGGGGATTGCGCGGCTCGTACTGCATGATGCGAACATACTTGCGACCCAGGCAGTAGCAACGGAAGTAATCATCAAAAATAATTTCTTCCTGAAGCATCATCACCAGCTGACCGGTTTGGCGGTAGGCCTCAAAAAATTCATCCGGGCCACGGAGTTTATAAACACTCTTCCAACCGCCCCCTGAATGTGGCTTCATGTACGCTGGCCATCCAATGTGTTCAAAGATATGATCCCAACTGAGGGGAAACTTGAGATTCGCAAAAGATGAGTCTTGGGTATCCGTAGGTTTTTCATAGGAGGGCAAAATGACGGTCTTCGGTACCGGCATGCCAATCTTGACTGCCAACGCGTTGTTAAAAAATTTTTCATCCGCGCTCCACCAAAAAGGATTGTTAAGCACCGCGGTTCCACCGATCGCGGCATTCTTTAGGTAGGCCCTGTAAAAAGGAACATCCTGCGATATCCGGTCAATGATTACGGCATATCCTGTAGGATCAGCTTGTTGTACTTTATCGATCAGCACGGGCTCCGCTGAAATATTTTTGAGCCCCATGGCATTGATGCGTTCGACAAAAGCTGTCGGAAAGGAGCGCTCCATGCCATGTAAGATTCCAATTTTTTTCATGTGATTAGAAAGTTAGTTGTTGAATTGAAGGGAGACAATGATCTCCTGGAGTTTCTTTGGTTCAGTAAGGTTAAGACTATGGGCTGAATTTGTAAACCAAAATAAGTCCTTTTTTTCCGCTTTCAGCATTTTATAGTATTCTTCCGTTATTTTGAAGTTCGTCTGGTAGTCCCTGGATCCCACAAAAAAGAAAACAGGACAGTTGATGGCAGGCGCAATCGCCAAAAAGTTTACCGCGGATGCCTCGTTAAACAAGTTCAGCCATTTTTTGGCCCACCCTTCCACAAAGCGTTTTTGCGGTGCCGTGCTCTTCATTTCTCTCGCAAGCCATTTGCGGTGATAATATAATTGATCACCATTTTGAAACGGGATGGCGACCCTTGCCAACTCAGCCAGGGCTTCCTGATCGTCCCGGTCCTTTGCCTTGGTCTGCATAGACGCAAGTGAAAGTCTTTCACTTGCCAACTGATTTACCATGGGGCTGATGGCGAAGTAAGCTTCGAGCGCTTCAGGGTACATCGCGGCTACCTTCAATCCCAAAAAGCCACCCCACGAATGGCCCATGAGATAAATCTTTTTTTGACCAAACCTTGAACGTAAATAATTGATTACCTCAATGGCATCATCAGTCATGAGGGCTACCGTCAGTGGTTTGTCAGAGTGATTGAGGGAGGCCGTTTTACCACTTTCACGTTGATCCCACTGCACCACCACAAAATGCTGTTGCAATGCTGATGTAAACTTATCAGCATAACCCATGGCCGAATTGCCCGGACCACCGTGAAGAAAAAGCAAAACCGGATTGTGATCGTTGCTACCCTTCAGGCTGATCCATTGCTTGATTCCACCAATCTCGATCGCCTCCTGGACGTTAATTGAGGTAAAACCAAATGAGTTACATAAACAAAGAGTGAGCAGTGCAGCCAGGAAAATTCGAAACAAATGCACCATCGCTGTTTGTGGTTGCAGGGGATGCTGAAAGGGTTACCGGATCATCGACAAATAATGTGGAAACATCTCTCGCCAGGCCGGCCAGTCATGTGGAGCATTTTGACGCACATCAAGCCAATGATTGATCCCCTTATTACGCAAGATCGCAGACATCCTTTCATTGGCATCCCAGCACATATCGTTTGTCCCCGTGCCGAGCACGACAAACATATCTCCAAAAAAAGGATTCTGCGCATTGGGGATAAAGTCCGGCGGATTGTTGAAATACACATTCTCATC
This sequence comes from Cytophagales bacterium, assembly GCA_043773645.1. Taxonomy (GTDB): domain Bacteria; phylum Bacteroidota; class Bacteroidia; order Cytophagales; family Cyclobacteriaceae; genus ELB16-189. Next base: position 6,670 of record JAYVEZ010000241.1, on the reverse strand, counting down.
GTAATAGCCGTCCATCTGATCCCGGATATCAAAGGCTGCACCCATGTTGAACACATACTTCACCACTTCGGGGTGTTTGAATGCAAAATTGGTGGCATGATATCCACCAAAACTGCAGCCGGCCGTTGCCACCCTGCCCACTCCGGTTTCACGCTGCATAAGGGGCACGAGTTCAGTTAAAAGAAACTGATCATACCAAATATGATTCATGACCCGTTGGGCTGGATGAATGCCCTTATTATACCAGCTCACTTCATCAATTCCATCCGGGCAGTAAATCTTCACAAGGCCCTCCTCAATAAACCATGCCACGCTATCGATCAGCTTAAAGTCCTTATTTTCGGTAAAATGACCCATCGACGTTGGGAACAAGATGATGGGATAACCACGGGTACCAAAGGCAAGTACCTCGATGTCACGGCTGAGGCTGGGGGAATACCATCGGTGATAGTGCTCGTACATAGGAGAGGATTAAAGTATCAGGAATAGAAACTTTGAGAGGTAAGTTAACCATCGTTGTTCTATTTTTGCAAACCTGATCGATGGAAGAACCAAATAAAACCAAGGAATCCCCTGCTGTTGCAGAATCCGCCTATTTGTATTGTGCGGAAAAACTAACTGATATATACACAGAGCTGCTGGGACGCAACGTGGAAGTGGAGATCCTTACCCCACCAGAAATAGATACCACCAAACATTATCCGCTCCTGATTCTCAATGATGGGCAAGACAACGAAACGGTCAAAGTAAAACAAACCCTGGAGCGACTGGTCATCGGGAAGTGCATTCCTGAAATCATCGTGGTGGGTGTAATGGCGGGTGATCGAAAGCAGGAATATGGCGTAGGATTTCGAGGTGACTACCACGGCCGTGGTAAGCTGGCCAAAGCATATTCTAATTTTGTAATAACTGAATTGGTGCCTTACCTGACCTACAAGTATCCCATCACTCCTTCCCTCTCGGAAAGGGCCATGGCCGGCTACTCACTTGGCGGACTCTCAGCGATGGATATTGTCTGGAACCATCCGGAAGTATTTGGCAAAGTGGGGGTTTTCAGTGGATCATTCTGGTGGCGTAAGCGCGATGCGCACAGTATATTTTATTCAGACTACCGGGATCGCCTGATGCACTTACAAGTAAGAAGGGGGAAACTTAAGCCAGGCATGAAATTCTGGTTTCAGACCGGCACCGAGGATGAATTCAGTGACCGCAATAAAAATGGCGTCATTGACTCGATCGATGATACAATGGATTTGATCTCCGAGCTTACACGAAAAGGTTATCGGCCTTTTCACGACATCCAATACCTGGAAATCAAAGACGGCAAACACAACCAGGAAACTTGGGCTGAGGCCATGCCCCATTTTTTGACATGGGCTTTTGGAAAAAAGTGAATACAATAAACCTGGCGAACACATGATTGATACCATCATCTTTGACCTTGGCGGAGTGCTCATTGACTGGAACCCGCGACACCTCTACAAAAAGATACTCAAAGGAGAAGACGAGATCACCTGGTTTCTGGAAAACGTCTGCACTCCGGAATGGAATGAGCAGCAAGACGCCGGTCGCTCTTTTGAAGAGGCTACAGAAGAATTGGTGACCAAGTTTCCTCAGTATGAAGATGCCATCCGGGCATGGTACGGGCGATGGCAGGAAACGATTGGCGGACCCATCCACGACACGGTCGAAATTTTGCGTTCTATAAAAGATTCGAAAAATCACCGGCTTTATGCGCTCACGAATTGGTCGGCAGAAACTTTTCCCTGGGCCTTGGAGCGCTTTGAATTCCTTCATTGGTTTGAAGGCATCGTGGTGAGTGGGGTGGAGAAAACCCGAAAACCGTTTCCGGAATTCTATCACATCCTGTTGAACCGATATGCGGTAAATCCTGAGAAGGCCGTCTTCATTGATGATAACCTTAAAAACATTGAAGCGGCAAGGATACTAAAACTTGATGGCATCCACTTCCAGGGAGCCAAATCACTCCATACAGAATTGGTAAAAAGAGGAATTGATACTAAACTTTCTTGATCGCAGTAACCACTTCCTGTGTTACCCGTTCGGCGGAAGCCAATGCCCCATTCACCGTGCCCGCCTGGCCGCTGACATCGGTCGCCTCGCCGGCAAAGAACAGTTTATCATTTATGGATTGCCCAATGGATTTGCGGTCTGTATTTTTTGCACCTGGCAATGGATAAGAGTAGCCTCCGAGAAGGTATGGCATCTTCGTCCAGTCCTGCACGATAAAAATATTCTTAAGGGCTGAATCCTTCCGGATGAACTGAGTTCCCTGTCCGGCATACAACAGATCCAGGTCGGCGAGAATGGCTTCTACCACACCATCGCCCAGAGCCGAATACTGCGTTGCCAGGTCACCATTGACAGTAACAGACAAGGTAGTGTTTACTTGTCCGCGCCCGAGACCGGCACTTAAATATTCAGGAGCACCGGAGGAGCCAAGAATAAATCCCACGGTATCTCCCCAGAAATTCTTTTTGAATTCCAGCACAACCCGTATCGATGCGCCCATTTGCAATTTTGCCAGTGAACCCGAAAAGGTTCCAGGCAATCCGGGGGTGAACGACATGACCCCGGTTTTTAGAACGCTGACGGGAACCGTTACGATAACTTTATCTGCTGTATAGGTGGTGCCATCTTTTGCAGTGAGGACAATCGGATCGGCTGAATAGTTTACTGAAACAATCGGTGTATTGACTTGCACCAGAGATTGCACATTGCTAAAACGTGAAATCAGGATGTCCTGCATGGGATTGGACTTCGGCGCGATGATCAATCCATCGGTGGTGCGCAGCGTTTCTTCTTCGGCAAGTTCTCCGATTCCGGTCAGTGTGTTGTTGCTGCCATACGCATTTCCAATGGTTCCATTGAGTATTCCATACGCTCGTTCCTTGATGCCCGCCGACTGAATAGCTTGCAGAACAGTGGAAGCGTTCCCCACATTGCCGCGAAGGTTTTTTCTAAAATTCTTTGCTGCGGCAAAGTCGGGGTCACTGCCCCAGTCCGCTTCCGACTTGGCCAGCTTGTCCATTACGTAATTGGTGGAAGACACCGGAAACTCAACAGATGCCAGGCTGTAAGCTTTAAAGATCTTTCCGAACAGCGAATCACTGCCCAGGGTAGTTTGGGCTCCCAGTTCAACCGGATAATCAGAACTTAAAATCGGTGTCACAGGGTATTGATCAAGTGACTGGTTTCGGAGGGATCGTACCCTTCCACCAATTTGATCGCGCGCTTCAAAAATTTTGACTTTTATTCCTTTGGTATGCAGAATATCGGCTGCATAAAGACCTGCCGTGCCAGCACCAATAACCGCCACCGTACCACTGTAAACAACCTCAGGACCAGGATCTTTTGGGGCACATGCCGCAAGGGCAGCCGGCATCCAGATGCCACTTGAAAGGCCCCAACCAAGCTGTTGTATTGCTTCCCTGCGTTTCACTAGATTTATTTAATCTGAAAGATAAGGAGACGGTATGGCTAAATAAAATTAGCCCTGGTGGACGGCGGCTTAAGCGGTCAAATTGCGGCCAATTCTGGTATCTTGCAATTCAGAATCGATCATGCTCGCCACGGATATCATTTCTACCTCACTCAAAAAAGTAGCCATTATCGGGCCTGAGTGCACGGGAAAAACAGACCTGTCACATTACCTGGCATCGCATTACAAAACCGAATGGGTTCCTGAATATGCCCGCGCCTTCCTTAACAAACTCAACCGGCCTTATGAAAAGTCTGACCTGACAAAGATTGCCCACGGCCAGATAAGAATGGAGGATGAATGGATGCAGAACGCAAACCGCGTGCTGATCTGTGACACCAACCTCATCGTCATCAAGGTGTGGAGTGAAGAAAAATTCGGTGACTGCGATCCGGAGATATTGAGTTCTTTGTCGGCACGCCATTATGATTTGCTCTTGCTTACCAACATTGATATTCCGTGGGAGGATGACCCCCAACGCGAACACCCAGGCAAGCGGGAATATTTTTGGAACATCTATAAAAAAGAATCAGCGCTCTCAAAAATTTCTACGGTAGAAATTTCTGGACCACGGGAGGAGCGAAGAAGAAAAGCCGTGGAAGCCATTGAAAAGATTCTGTTGTAAAACATAAGGGATGTCATGAGTAGCCCTTACGCTGTCTTAGGGATCCGGGACTTTCGCTTGTTTATCAGTGCAAGATTCTGTGTAACCCTCGCCATACAAATTCAAGCAGTGGTCGTTGGATGGCAAGTGTATGAAATTACGAAAGATCCCTTATCTCTCGGGTTAATTGGATTGGCGGAAGCCGTCCCATCGATTGTCGTGTCACTGTACGCGGGTCACCTCGCTGATACCGTGGAGCGGAAAAAAATAATTGTGTTCACATTGATTACACTCCTGTTCTGCTCGGTGTCCCTCCTATTATTCACCGTCAATATCGGAGCCTTCATCCTGGCCCAGGGTGTCCTTCCCATTTATGCCATCATCTTCCTCAGCGGCATTGCGCGCGGATTTATTACACCAGCCTTGTTTTCATTCATGCCACAGTTGGTACCCAGGGAGTTATTTCAAAATGCAGTTTCCTGGAACAGCACCCTTTGGGAAATAGCAACAATCGGCGGACTATCGATCGGCGGATTACTCTATGGCCTGCTGGGCATCACCGCAGCTTATGCTACCGATGCAAGTCTGATGCTGTTGGGACTAATTCTCGCATTGACCGTAGCCAACCGTCCCCTGCCGGCGATAACAACCGAAGAAGGCATAGTGAATAAAATCAAAGCGGGGTTGCAATTTGTATTTCAAAATAAAATGATCCTCAATGCAATTTCCCTTGATTTGTTCGCCGTGCTCTTTGGCGGTGCCGTTGCCTTGCTGCCCATCTTTGCTGACCAGATTCTTCATGTGGGCACCATTGGATTGGGATTCTTGCGGGCAGCCCCTGGTGTCGGCGCACTCTTAATGGCTGTCTACCTTACTCACAATCCTATTAAGAAACGAATGGGCAAGATTCTATTATACAGTGTGGCTGGGTTCGGTTTGTGCATGATCCTTTTTGCTGTCTCCAGGAGCTTCTGGCTTTCCATGGGGGTGCTGGCCGTGAGTGGTGCGATGGATTGCGTCAGTGTCATCGTGCGGGGAACCCTGCTACAAACCCTTACACCGGAAAATATGAAAGGACGGGTTTCGGCTGTCAATAATATATTCATTGGTTCCTCCAATGAAATCGGGGCCTTTGAATCCGGCGTGGCCGCGCGGCTGATGAAAGTCGTGCCATCCGTAATTTTTGGAGGAGTGATGACCCTATTGGTTGTGGGCATTACTGCATGGAAAGCACCGACACTAAGAAAGTTGGAGAAAGTGAATTAAAAGCTGAAAGCTAAAAGCCAACAGCTAAAGGCTAAAGGCCAAAAGCCAGCACAAGGAAATTAGTCACCTAAGTTCATATTGAATTAGCAACCACAATTTATTCCCATGCAAATCTCCATCAACACCCCCGCCCTTCTTTTTCCCGCCATCACCTTGCTCATGTTGGCATACACCAACCGTTTTCTTTCACTGGCTGTCCTCATCAGAAAATTGCACGATCAGTACAAAGAATCCAATGATGACAAGGGCATGGTGAAGGAACAGATTTTTAATCTACGAAGGCGCCTCACACTGATCAAGCAAATGCAGGCCAGCGGCATCATCAGTTTCTTTTTATGCGTGTTGTCAATGCTGTTTATATATTTTGAACATGATGTATGGGCCTATTCCATCTTCGCCCTGAGTTTGATCTTTTTGTTGTTGTCGCTGGCCCTCTCGTTGGATGAAATATACATCAGCACCCGGGCACTGGAGATTGAATTGAAAGATATGGAGTAGGCTGGAGAACGAGACACTGGAATACTGGATGCTTGATGGTGTTGGGTGAAGTAGCCAAGGCCATTTATATACAAATAAGCATACCTTTTGTATGAATTCCCTAACTTCCGTTAAAACCAAATGCCCATGTCAACGAGACGGTCTTTCTTTCGCAAATCGCTGAGTTTTGCCGGCGCCGCTTCCCTTGCCTCACTTTCCACGCAAGCCCTGGCAGAAGATGTCTCCGACGCCCTGGTATCCCTGAATAAACTTTCCCCTGACCAAGCCTTTAACGACGAAGAACTTTGGGCGCGCATGGCTCAGGCATTTACCGTGACTACCAATATATTGAACCTCAACAACGGCGGTGTCAGCCCGCAACCCAAAGTCGTTCAGGATGCCGTGGACCGCTACTACCACCTCAGCAATGAAGCCCCGACCTATTACATGTGGCAGATTCTTGACAAAGGCAGGGAACCTTTGAGAAGAAAGCTTGCAGACCTTGCTGGCGTTTCAGGAGAAGAAATCGCCATCAACCGAAACACCACTGAAGCCCTGGGAACTTTTACATGGGGCATTGACATGAAACGCGGGGACGAGATTGTGATGACCAAGCAGGATTATCCCAACATGATCCATGCCTGGAAGCAGCGCGAACTAAGGGAAGGGGTAAAAATCAACTGGATCAACCTGAACCTCCCGATCGACAACGATGATTATGTGATCAAAGCGTATATCGATGCGACAACACCCAAAACAAAAATCTGGCACATCACCCACCTCATGACCTGGACCGGTCAGATTATTCCCGCGGCTAAACT
>JAYVEZ010000240.1:0-3714 GCA_043773645.1 Cytophagales bacterium | reverse complement strand
GCCTGATTGGCAAGCGAGGCGACTGCCGCCTGGATCAGCGACACTTCAACAAAATTCCCTTTTCCAGTTCTTTCCCTCACCAGCAGTGCGAGCAGGAGCGCTTCCTTCAATTGATGCCCAGCCAGAACATCGATGAGGGCCACCGGCATTTTCAATGGCTCTCCGTCTTTCTCTCCATTCAAATCCATGAAGCCCGCCTCGGCCTGGACCACGGCATCATATCCTACCCGATCATTGTCTGAACCGTAGCCGGTGATTTGTCCGTAGATGAGTTGTTTGTTGCTGGTTTTTAGTTGTTCGTATCCGACTCCCAATTTTTCAGCATCACCGGGCTTGTAGCTCGCAATCACGATGTCCGTGTGGGCAGCCAACTTCGCGACAATCTCTCTTCCTTGTGGTGAACCAAGATCCAGTGCGATGGACTTCTTTCCCCAATTGCAGGAGCAGAAGTAGGCTGAAAGATCACCCTCCCCTTCGCCAGAGATTTTCCAGGTGCGTGTAACATCGCCGCCCGTATTCAGGTTCTCTACTTTAATGACCTCCGCCCCCAACTCCGCGAAGAATTGTCCAACGCTCGGCCCTGCCAGCACAGACGCCAGTTCCAATATCTTCAAACCCGTGAACATTTCTTTATTTTGCACCGTTTTTGGGTAACTAAAAGTTCAAAAGTAATGAGGTTATTGACACTATTCGCGCTCAGCGCCCTGTTTTATGGCTGTTCAGCACCATCAGACCTGCGCACAGGTTGGTGGCGGGGAGAAATTACATTGCAGGGGCAAAAGCTCCCGTTCAATTTTGAAGTCATTCAAAAGGGTGAAAAATATACGGCTGCTCTCAAAAACCTGGGTGAGCGGCTTGCGATCGATGAAATAAGATTCGAAGGTGACTCGGTCATTTTCAGAATGCATATTTTCGACGCAGAACTGAAAGCGAAAATTGATGGCGACAGCATGAAGGGATTCTATATTAAAAACTTTGAGAAAAATTACAGGCTTCCTTTCAATGCTGCTGCGGGCCAGGACTTCCGTTTTGGAAAGAGCTCCTCTCCTGCACCTGACTTCAGCGGAAAATACGCTGTCATTTTCTCCAACGCAGAGGAGAGCACTGTTGCGGTTGGGATATTTAATCAAACGGAAAAAGGACTGGCGGGAACCTTTGTGACTCCTGTTGGTGACTACCGCTACCTGGAAGGCAATGTTGAGAATGAGAAAATGAACCTGAGCACCTTCGATGGACATCATGCCTATCTCTTCACGGCAACAAAATCAGGCGACACCTTGCGGGGAGATTACTGGTCCGGCAAGGGCTTTCACCAACAATGGATTGGCATCAAGGATGACGATGCCAAACTTCCCGATGCTGAATCCCTGACACTGCTGAAAGAAGGTTACGACCGCATTGATTTTCATTTTCCGGATATGAATCAACAAATCATTACACCCGGAGATGAAAGATTTAGAAACAAAGTGTTAATCCTCCAGATTTTTGGCACCTGGTGTCCCAACTGCATGGATGAAACAAAATTCCTGTCGCAATGGTATAAAGAAAACAAAGACCGTGGTGTTGAAATCCTCGGGTTGGCATATGAAAGAAAAGATGACTTCGCATATGCCAGCGACCGCGTTAAGAAAATGAAATCGAAACTGGGAGTTGATTATGACTTTGTGATTGCCGGTACGTACGACAAGAAGAAAGCATCCGAGAGCCTGCCCATGTTGAATGAGGTGTTGGCCTTTCCAACCACCATTTTCATTGGCAAGGACGGGAAGGTAAAACACATCCGCACCGGATTTGAAGGCCCGGGCACCGGCATTTATTACGACGAATTCAAGAAACGATTTAATGAAATGGTCAATGAACTTTTGAGCGAGAAATCGACTTCTATCAACTGACACAAATAGATTGCTGAGAAGGCTTAATAAATGAAAAAACGGGTAGTCGTCGGTTTATCGGGTGGAGTGGACTCCAGTGTGGCTGCATACTTGCTGAAAGAGCAAGGTCATGAAGTCATCGGTATGTTCATGAAGAACTGGCACGATGATTCTGTCACCATCAGCAACGAATGTCCCTGGCTCGACGACAGCAACGATGCCATGATTGTGGCTCAACAACTGGGCATTCCGTTTCAGGCCATCGACCTTAGCAAGGAATACAAAGAGCGGATTGTGGATTACATGTTTGCAGAATATCAACGCGGCAGGACACCCAACCCTGATGTGTTGTGCAACCGCGAAATCAAGTTTGATGTCTTCCTCAACGCCGCGCTCAAATTGGGAGCTGACCATGTCGCCACCGGGCACTATTGCAGAAAAGGTGTGACAACCGGCAAAGACGGCACCGCTGTTTATCAACTCCTCGCAGGAAAAGATCCCAACAAAGATCAGAGCTACTTCCTTTGTCAACTGACGCAGGCACAGCTATCAAAAGCCTTGTTCCCGGTCGGCGAATTATTAAAACCCGCGGTGCGCACCATCGCCAAGAAGGCGGGATTAACAACCGCTGACAAAAAAGATTCTCAAGGCTTATGCTTTGTAGGGAAAGTACATCTCCCTGATTTTCTGCAACAAAGGCTGGTGCCCAGGAAAGGTAATGTCATCGACGTGCCCGTTCACGCTTCCGTATTCACCAATGGTTTTGCAGCAGACGATCTCCCACACCTTACCCAACCCTACAACCTTACACCCAATCTTGGAGAAGTAGTCGGCGAGCACAATGGTGCCCACTATTATACCATCGGGCAGCGCAGGGGCTTAAATATCGGAGGCTTTGAGAAACCACTGTTTGTCATCGGTACCGATACAGAAAAGAATGTGATTTATACAGGCATGGGTGAAGACCATCCTGGCCTATTCCGCAAAGGTCTGTTTATTCCGAAAAAGGACGAGCATTGGATACGCCCGGACCTGAAGTTGAGAGAAGGTGAATCAGAAAAATACACCGCGCGCATCCGCTATCGTCAGCCGCTCGAAGGATGTACGCTTTCCAGGAAAGAAGAAGGTCTTTACATTATCTTCGATCGTCCGCAGCGGGGTGTCACGCCTGGACAATTTGCAGCCTGGTACCATGGCGAAGAACTGATTGGCTCCGGCGTAATTCACTAGCGCTCATTTCGGATACATCACCGGATAGGGAATAAAAGACTCGATCAGCAATACCACACCGTCATAGGTCATCAGGCTGAGGGTAATGATGATGCTACCCACTACGGCTGCGACCGCGAGGTTATTGTTCTTCAATTCTGTGATTTCGTCTATCGGCGTAATATAATTGTAGATGATTACTCCTAGAAAACATACAAGCAGCGCTACTACAAATGCCATCAGGATATACAATGCTCCGTAGCCGATAAAAGAGAACGCCAGTTGAGCAGTTCCAATTCCCCGGGTGGCCAGGATCCGGAAGAGGGACATCAGGGGATGAATCACGCCGCTCACGAGGTATCCCACGGAAAAAAGGATGGACGCCATCAGGATTCCGAATGCCTGGTTGTTTTGATTAATATCATAGCGCTTCTTCCCAATCCACTTCAACAGCACATACGTGGCCGCCATGATGGCGACACCCAGGCTAATGGCGGTAAGGATTTCAATAACTGCGAGTAGGGTCAGCTTCGTATTCATGGTCTAGTATTATGGTCCAATAGTCTTTGTTGCTCATCTCAGGAGGGAGCATGCCCGGCATCCAACCGGTGGCGGTCGTTTCCCAAAAGTAAAA
>JAYVEZ010000239.1:0-8709 GCA_043773645.1 Cytophagales bacterium | reverse complement strand
TTAAAGTCACTCATGGCGCGAATGGAGCTCACTTCCATCAGTCCCAATTGCGTGTTGGGTAAAATGAACCCTGGGTACACGTGTTTGCCAACGATTTTTATTTCCTCATAGCCAGCAAGGTTTGGGTTGGTGGAAGCATCCGCCACCATGGTAAGTTTTCCCTTGTCAAAACCGATCACGGAATTTTGAATCACCATGCCATTGCCCAGGTGGGCGACACCACCTGTGAGGACAATTTTTTTATCCTGTGGTTTCGCGGGGACCGGTGCCTGTGCCTGGAGCAATTGAACACTTGATAAAAACAGGATGATTGATTGAATTAATATTTTTTTCATATTTCAATATTTTGAATCGGTACTAGTCTTGGTTGATTGTCAGGAACTCATCGTCACAATGAAATTCGGCTTGCATGCGTGAACCGCCTTTCTGCATGGGAGCGCCAGTTTTTTTGACGTTCTTCATCTTCTGGATGATGCGCGCCCGTTCAACTTCTATCTCTTTGTTTCTCAGCTTGTCCTGTTCGATGTCGAAATACACTTTGCCATCAACGATTGTCTTTTCTGCTTTTGAGTACATGGACAATGGATGGTCGGTCCACAAAACGACATCAGCCGATTTTCCAATTTTGATGCTGCCCATGGTGTTCTCGAGGTGCAGCATTTTTGCGGGGTTCAATGTCACCATTTTCCAGGCGTCCTCTTCAGACATGCCGCCGTACTTGATTGTCTTGGCTGCCTCCTGGTTGAGCCTCCTGCCCATGTTGGCATCATCGGAGTTAATAGCAGTGAGCACACCGGCCCGTTGCATGATGGCAGCGTTGTAAGGAATCGCGTAGCGCACTTCCCACTTGTAATTCCACCAATCTGAAAAGGTAGACCCTGCTGCGCCATGTTGCTGCATCTTGTCAGCCACTTTGTAACCCTCCAGAATGTGCGTGAACGTATTGATCCTAAAATTGAATTGATCAGCCACTTTCATCATCATGTTGATTTCAGACTGCACATAAGAATGGCATGTGATGAATCGTTTTTTATTCAGAATTTCCAGCAGGGCTTCATCGGCAAGGTCGCGGCGCGGCTTGACGGCCGTGGCTTTTTCTTTGGGGCCGATGTTGTTGTAAGAACCCCAGGCTTTCTCATACTCGCGTGCATTGGTGAATGCATCCACATATACTTGCTCCACACCCATTCGGGTTTGTGGGTATCGTATGGAACTTGGATTGCCGGTCCGCTTCACGTTTTCCCCCAAGGCGAATTTGATAAACGCATCGGCTCCCTGGATCTTCATATTCTCAGGGGATTCACCCCACCGGAGCTTGATCAATGCCGATTGTCCACCAATGGGATTGGCTGAGCCATGCAATACCTGAACCGCGACCACACCGCCGGATAAGGCGCGGTATAAGTTGATGTCCTCAGGTTCCAGTTGATCGCTGATCCTCACCATGGCTGAATTGGTGGCAGCATCATTGCCGCCACCACCGATGTGAGAGTGTTCATCAATGATGCCGAATGTCAGGTGCTTGCCTGTGCCATCAATGATTTTGGCAGTGTTGTCCGCGAGGTTCTTTCCAATCTTTGAGATTTTCCCATCCTTGAGCAGCACATCGGTGTTTTGAAGAATTCCTTCCGATTCATTGGTCCATACCGTAGCGTTACGGATGAGCAAAGTCTCTGCGACGGGAAGGGTAGATGTTCCATGAGCAACAAATGGGTAGATTACTTTTCCCAACTCGTCTTTTTTTCCTCCAGCTCCTGGCGGGCCCGATTTCGCTGCTGTCTTTTCATCCAGGTTACCGGTTCGCGTTGCCTGCCAGTCCACCCAGGTACCATTGGTGAGTTGTCCTTTTCCTTTCCAACTGGTGTCGCTGCTCCATCCCGACAAGCGTATGCTGCCCGGATTTTGCTTTTCTGGCTTGAAACTCAAGGTGATCAAGTCATTGCTGAGGGTGAGGGCCGCATCGACGGAGGTGGTATCTTTTTTGATCTTGGCTTTGGGGCTTCCCGCTTCGCCACTGATTTCAAGGCTGTAGGTTTGGCCGTTGAATGACAAATTGTACTTGCCATTCGGGTCACGCGTGTCAATGGGTTTGATTGTAAATGAATGACCCTGGATCCAATTCTGGAGGACAACTGTTTTTTCGTCGAACAACTTTCCGCTGGTAACAATGAAGTTTGCCAGCAATCCTTTCTTCAGGCTGCCAACTTTATCATCCACGTTAAGTGTTTTGGCCGGAGTTGTCGTAAGGGCCTTGAGCGCTGCTCCTTCACTCAAACCATTTTCAATGGCTTTTCTAACATTGGGAATAAAGTCAGTGATTTTTTTCAGTCCGCTGGCGGTCAAGGCAAAATTGATTCCGTTCTTTTCAAGTGTTCCCAGGTTGGTGGGAGCCAGTTCCCAATGTTTCATGTCGGCCAATGAAACGCGGGTTGCATCGAAAGGATCCTCCACATCAAATGCTTCCGGAAAGTTTACCGGCACAATCAGCATGGCATTGGTTGCTTTGACTTCATTGATCCTTTTATATTCGTCACCAGCACCCTTGATGATATATTGAACACTGAATTCATCACCCACTTTATCGGCCCGCAATACATCCAGCCAGTTGGAGGCCTCAAATACTTGTGGACTGCGTTGGTTCTGGATCCACGCCTCCAACGATTGATCGGCGAAGGGGCGGGGGTTCTGACTGCTGAACCAATCAGCATCCAGGTAGGTCTGACGCAGCAAGGAAATATAACCCATCATGGAGCGAGGATAATTCTGAGTTGAAGTCCCCCGGTTGAATGCATAGTGCGCCGTTGCTTTTGATTTCAGCAGGGAAACATTTTCACTTTCTTCTCCCAGGGTGACAAAAGCAGAAGTGCCGCGGGCGATGCCATCCGCCTTGAAAGTAAGGACAGACCCAAACCCGATCTTTCGGAGTTCATCGGCGCTTTTGGTATTGATCGTGAATTCATCGGATGCATTGTATTGAGACCGAATGGCCTGATTGGCGTTGTAAGCCCCTTTATTTTTCGGCTCAATTTGTTCCACGCCGCCAAAGGGGTTTCCGCCCCGGGTCCGCTCGATTTCAGGCAAGCCGTAGCTTGTGTACATATCAATCAGGGAAGGGTAGATGTACTTCCCCTTTAAATCAACGGAGGTGTAACCAGCCGGCACAGCAAGGTTGGCACCGATCTGTTCGATTTTACCTCCCTTGATGAGCAGTGTTGCATTTTGGAGGGTAGTCTGATAGTCTGTTACGATGGTAGCGTTGGTAAAAGCAAAGGCTCCCGCCCTTGAATCTTTCACATCATTGCGCGGAAATGTTTCCTGTGCTTGAGCAGACCATCCTATAAGGGCAAAAGCAAGGATCAGAATCAGGTTTCTGGTTTTCATTGATGGATATTTTTGTTGGTCAGAAATGACGACATGTCATCGCAGCCCTGTAAAGTAGGGAATATTGCGAAAGTTAAAAACAGGATAAGGACGACCGGTAAGAGGTAATCAGCGATCGGCTGCGCCCGCCGTAGCGTCTCGGGTAGGAGGGTGATCGGGCCGCTTGAATAGTAATCGGTGGTCGGTAATCGGTGATCGGTGGAGCGCAGTTAATTCACTATACTCTACCGATTACTGATTACAGATTACCGACTACCGACTACCGATTACCCTTACTATTAATGGTGTCCACCCGGACCATGCACATGTCCATGCGCAATCTCGTCAGCCGTCGCCGTGCGCACTTCGATGACTTCTACGGCAAAGTTCAATTCGACACCTGCCAAGGCGTGGTTTGCATCCACCGTCACCTGGTCGAGGGATACTTCTGTTACGGTTACCACACTTCCATTATTGGCCTGGAACTGCATTCCTTTTTCCACCTTCTCTCCACCAAAGGCTGAGCGGGGAAGTTTTTGAACAAGTTTCGAATCCCGGATACCGTAGCCTTTTTCCGGGCTGATCTTTAAGGAGAGCTTGTTGCCTATCTCCTGACCTTCGAGTCCTTCTTCCATGCCTGGGATGAGGTTGCCTTCGCCGTGGAGGTAGTAGAGCGGATCACGTCCGGAACTGGTATCCAGGATGTTTCCGGTGTTATCCGTTAAGGTATAGTGAATGGCAGCTACCGTGTGTTTGGAGATTTTCATGGTCGAGGGAATAATGTGAATTTGAAAGTTTAGGTGGGATTATTTTTCGATGCAAACTAATGCACCTAGGGAGACAATTCCAATGGCCTTATCGAATTTATTCGGAGTGTTTGCTGGTGATGGCTAGTCGGGATTTGCAATCCCGACTTCTTCTTCGTCTAGGGTGCTCAAGCGCTGAATGATTCCCAATCAATGGAAGTCATTACATACGATCCAGCCTTCTTTCCTAATAATGCAAGGTCAGTTCTACCCTTCGGTTCTGAGCGCGTTCGGCCTCCGTCAGATTTTCGTTTAACGGATTTTGCATCCCCTTTCCTTCGCTGGTAAGCCGATCCGCCGATATCCCCTGATGCAATAAATAATCGCCCACGGCATCTGCTCGTTTCCGGGAAAGACGCAGGTTAAATTTTTCTGATCCAATATTGTCCGTATAGCCTACAACTGAAAGCCGTACGTTTTCGTGCTCGGTCAGGGTGGTTGCCAATTGCTGCAGAAATTCTTCTGCTGAGTCATCCAGGTCCGTAGAATTAAAATCAAATGCAAAGTGCAGTGTTACTTTTTCATTGACCAGCGGCTCCTGCTTCAACGTACCGGCTTTCCCCCCTGCAAGGATCATTGGTTGAGGCGAAATGTTCTTGGTTGTGTCCAACAACGATTGAGAATTGATTATCGAAACGGCTGAATCTTTTTCAGTCAGTGCAACGGTCCTGATGACAGACGCTGGCGTCTTCCTCTGTTTGCTAGTGAGACTATTCTTGCGGTCGGTTACCTCCTTCTTACGGCGGGCCAGGGTTTTCTGTGCATGCGTTTGTACGAGGGTACGGAGGGTCAGGCCCACTTCAAGTGCGCCAAGATTTCCGGCGTTGGTGTGAAAGAATGGGAAATCATAGGAAAGACCAAGTGATATTTTCTCTTTGTGCAACTGAAATCCCACAATACCCGAGCGCCCGACCGCATACTTGGTGATCAACTCTACACGGTCCGATTCCTGTCGTGGCCGAGGATTAAGTTCGCGTTGAAACCGCAGGCCGGCCATCAACATCGAAACAGATGCACTGGTGGAAAACAACGCCTCGGGAATAAGGTGGAAAGTTCCGGAAGAATAAACTTCCGTCCCGGCGTTTAGCACTATGGTCTGTGAGAGGGTTGTGAGGGAACCAAAAAAGGAATCCGGCGGTCTATTCAAATCAAAAACTGAAATGCCCGCCTGGTGTTTTATCCGCCCGGTAGGATCGGTTTCGCGCCAGTATACTCCGGTGGAAAAGGTGTTGACCGTCTTGCGGTACGTACCCGAATTTTCTCCGTTGAATGATCCTGTATTGAAGCCACGGTCGGGCACATATTGTGAACCTGTATAGAAGCCATCCAGATCGATGCGCATCTCCTGATGGAGAGCACGAAATCCCAATGACAGCATTTGATAACGGGCCAGACGAAGGTGTACAGCATATGACAATGCAACATCCTGGGTCTTATAGACACCACCGGACTGGTCGTTGAGGAAAGAAACACCGATTCCCGACCAGGGCTGGCCTGTGCTGGAGTTCAGCAGCGGATAGTTTACTTCGAGATAGCCGCTGTTGATCGGAAAATCGCCGCCGGTTTTTTGATTGCGAAAGTTTGCAGAGGCTGATGCATATCGGCTGTTGCCCGTCATGGCAGGATTGATTCGTTGACTGGTAAAGTTGTACTGGGAGTACTGAAAGTACTGACCCAGGGTAGACCGTACGGGCAATAAACCTAAACCTGCGAAGAGTACGTGAACAAGAATCCTCATGATCAACTTAGTGGATCAATAAGACAGAACCTGTTTTTTTTCCATTTAGCATCAACGGATCTCCCGTGTTCGTGCTGCCCTCCACTTTCCAGTAATACACGCCGGGCGGTTGCCGTGTGCCATTAACATAGCCGTTCCATCCTGTATGACTGGCCGCAGAAGGATCGGAAGTTTCGAACACAACACTGCCGTCGCGATTGAACACCTGAAAGCGAAATCCGGAAGTATCACCCAGGCCGTAGACCAAAAATGAATCGTTTTTATCGTCCCCATTGGGGGTGAAGAGATTGGGAACGAAGGCCGTGAACTCAACCTGAACCTGAACTTCGGCAACCACCACACATCCGATTGAATCGGTTGCTGTCACTTTGTAGAGTGTTGTCTCCACCGGATCAGCCAATGGGCTGCTACTGTGGGGATTGCTAAGGCCTGTTACGGGTGACCAGGAATATTGAGCGAATGTACCGGTAGCTTCTAATTGAACCGGAGATCCTTTTTTAATGCGGAAGCTGACGCCATTTAAGTTGAGTTTGGGTTTGCTGATGAACAGGTTGAACGTCTTCTTAAATACACATCCGGCCCCTCCTGTCGCGGTCGCAATAATTGTCTTATTGGCATCGAGTGTTACAATGAGGTTGTCAACATTGGTAACAACCGGATTTGTATCCCATTGAACATGTTGCCAACCTGGATCGATGGTCAGCTTCAAGGATGCGCCTTCGCAGGCATATAGCACTTGGGTTTGTGACAAGGCATTGAATACATGAATACGGTATACCTTGTTTTTGCCACAGTCACTGCCCTGAGGAACGAAAGAATAAATCGTATCGGATACGCTGGCGGTAAATGTCAGCAGTGATGATTTTTTTAGAAATCCTGTCCGGGTAGAAAACCAATACGCCTCACCGGCTGATGTCAGTTCCACTTGTTGATCTTTGCAAGCATTTACATTTTCGTGAGCGAGATCAAAGCACAGCAGTACGTTGCCCTTGGCAAATCCGCTTCCCCGATACGCATTGTCAACGGTTTGTACCAAATAGGCATAGCGACCATCTTTCAAGTTCGTGATCATTTTCGCCTGTGTGGCGCCGGCATTGCCATGTGCCACGACCATGCGGGCAGCAGTACTTAATTGAAAGTTTGGTGCAAGTAGGGTACCGCTTGAACCCAACCAAACATCGTGGGTAAGGGCCAGAGGGGGTGTGTGATCATCACTTGATGAATCCCAGGTGATAAATGTCTTATGATCGGTGGAGATGGCATAAAGTCCGGAGGGCTTCGACGGTTTGCGGTTGGTGTCGGAGGCTTCAACACGTAACACTTTAATCCATTGTTGTGCTATCGAATCGGCGATAAAGGCGATATCCAGATCACCGTCCCCGTCGGCATCTCCTTCCCGTTGAATCAGGAGGCCGGGAACGGAAATGATTTGAACCGTCGGATCCATATCGATGCGTATGATGGGTTGAGGGCCAGCGTTTGGTTGAACGGTGACGATATCGGTTACACCATCCGCATTCATGTCGCCGGCAAACAAAGACTCAGATGCAGCGGTGACATGGCTAAGTGCCAGGGACAATGAGCCTTTCTGGTCACCCAGCCATAGTTGTTCCTGTTGTCCGTTGGATGACTTGCCGGTTCCGATGAGGTCCATCCATCCGTCACTATTCTTGTCAACGGCAGTCAGCAATCCGTAGACAGGACTTGTCAACGATTGTACAATGAATCGGGCCTTCTCTGTTGCTGTAAACACCGCGACATATGGTGCCAACAACTTGTCCTTTCCACTGATGGCGAAGTCCAACCGACCGTCGTTATTGAAATCCGCCACGGCCACATCGCGAATGGCCAGTTGTGCCGAATCAAAACGAATTTTGAATCCGATCGAATCATTTTCAATAACCGTTAAAGATGCATTCGCGAGAGAATCAAACAGGAGGATATCCAGCTTGCCATCGTTGGTAAAGTCTGCCACGCGGAAGGCAGTTTTACGATCCGTCAACTTTATGACGGAAAACGTGAAGTCACCCTTGTTTTTGAAAAAGAACAGTCCATCATTCTGAAGCTGAGCTTTACCCGAAAGGAGTACATCTACTTTGTTATCCCTGTCAACGTCGGACAATTGGAGATAGGCTTGCTGAAGTTCTGTGGTTTGCGTGAATTTCCATTCAAGGGAAGTCATCTTATTTTGAAAGGACATAATCCGTACGAGTCCATCGTTGGCTACCCCGACCACCACCAGATCCAGGAGGGTATCCGCATCCAGCATCACCCATTCCATTTGCACCTGCGAAAGTGTTTCGGGAAGCAGTGCTTCCATACTTTTATGGATTCGTACACCCGGGCCGGGTTGGCCATAAAGGGCGATACCCGACCAGAGACTCAGACAGAGCAGCACGGCCTTTTTCATGGATGCGTGGTTTTAGTATTAATGGTAAACGTCAGGGGCATGGTGAGTTTTGCGCGAACCGGCGTGCCGTTTAACTGTGCGGGTCTCCAGGCAGGCATATTGCTGATCAAACGGATGGATTCCTGATCGAATGGTTCGCCTAGGGAATGCAGGATGGTTACGTTTATGGGCTTGCCATCCTTTCCAATGATAAAGGATACCGATTCCGTTCCTTGAATGGAATCTTTCAGCACGGCATCGGGATAGCGCAGTTCGCGATTGAAGTATTCGTACAGGTCCGGATATCCGTGCACCGGTTCGGCCTCAATGTATTCATTGGCAGCGACAGCAGGTACCGAGTCTTTGGCGTTCAGTTCCTTCTGGATCTTCGAGGGAGTTGGTTTTGTTTCTCCGGT
>JAYVEZ010000238.1:0-5489 GCA_043773645.1 Cytophagales bacterium | reverse complement strand
CACCTGATCAAAACTATATCCTTTTGCATATTCTGATTCCCGTAAAATCATTCCAAACCCGGCTACCGCAGCGGACCAACGAAAATTGTCGGAGCTATTTTCCAGCTTCACGTTTTCGTCGATGAGCGGATGCACGATCAATTTGCTCACTTCTTCATTCGGTTTTTTATAGCGGAATTTCACGGTCATCAACTCTCTTGATTTCAGGGCAAAGGGGTCTATCTGAGACGACTGGTATTTCAATTCATCGATCTTGAAAAACTCACTCTCTACGCCTACGGGGATGATTTCATAAAGTGCGGTAACGGTGTGGCCAGAACCCAATTCGCCGGCGTCTTTTTTGTCATTATCAAAGTCTTCGTTCTTTAACATCCGATTTTCATATCCGATCAGGCGGTAAGCTTTTACTTTGGCCGGGTTAAACTCGATTTGAAGCTTTACATCTTTTGCAATGGTGAAGAGCGTACCTCCAAATTCGTTGACCAAAACCTTCTGGGCCTCCAGAATGTTATCGATATAAGCATAGTTGCCATTCCCTTTGTCGGCCAACGTTTCCATTTTGGAGTCCTTGTAGTTTCCCATACCAAAACCCAGAACGGTCAGGAAAATCCCATCGTTTCTTTTCTCTTCAATCAACCGCTCCATGGATGCGTTACTGGATTCTCCAACATTGAAGTCGCCATCGGTGGCCAGGATCACCCGGTTGTTGCCTTCTTTGGCAAAATTCTCTTTGGCAATCGCGTACGCCAACCGGATACCTTCTCCCCCGGCGGTTGAACCCCCGGCTTGCAAGTCATTGAGCGCCTGGATGATTTTTTTCTTTTCGGCTCCTGAAATAGAAGGCAACACCAGGCCGGCCGCACCGGCGTATACCACGATGGCCACCCTGTCTTGCTCACGCAATTGCTCCACCAGCATTTTGAATGACGATTTGAGCAGGGGCAGTTTATTGGGATCACTCATCGAACCGGAGACATCGATCAGGAAGACGAGATTCGTCGCGGGCAGATTCTCAGTGGGTATCTTTTTGCCTTGTAAGCCAATGTGAACCAGTTTATGTTTGGGATTCCACGGCGCAGAGGAAATTTCAGTGTAGATCGCAAACGGGTCATCGCCCTGAGGTTGCGTATAGTCATAATCAAAATAATTGACCATCTCCTCAATACGCACAGCGTCCTTGGGCGGCCGCTGACCATTGTTGATAAACCTACGGATGTTGCTGTAAGAAGCCGCGTCCACATCAATAGAAAACGTGGAAAGGGGATTGCGCAAGGTGCCATGAAAAATATTCTCATTGATACCGTCGTATTCTTCAGTGTTGTACTCGGGTTGTTTCCTGTCCTGTGGAATCGTCGGGGAAGGCTGATATGAATAGGCCATGCCCATTTTAGCGCCTTCTTTGACTTTGTGCGGCGAAGGTTTGCCTGCACCTCTGGAATCATCTCTCTCCGCAGTGCCGTATCCCGTCACGATTACTTCATTCAATTGGCTAACATCCGTTTGCATCGTGACATTAATCGAAGTTTGTGTCCCAATAACAACTTCCATTTTTTGATAGCCAATAAATGAGAATACGAGTGTTCCCTTTTCACCCGGAATGAAAAGGCTGTATTCACCTCGTAAATTGGTCAACGTGCTGGTTTTGGTCCCCTTCAATAAAATATTGACACCAGCCATGGTATTGCCATCATCGGCCGAGGTTACCTTCCCGGTAACCATGCGGCCGTTCATTGCCTGTATCCCGCACAGGGCGAGAAACATGACCACCGGAATTCCGATTTTTGCTTTCATTTCAGTAGCGTTTTAGTTTTTGATAGAGATGCAGCCGGTTGAGCGATTCCATAAAACTTTGGAAATATTTTAACTTGAGGCGTGTTAGTATCAAAGCCATCAACCCTGGATGACCGCGAGTTAATCCGGCTTTATAAGAAGTCGGGCGATTTGGAGATCTTGGGACAACTATTTTCCCGCCACACTTCGCTGGTTTACGGCGTTTGCCTCAAATACCTCAAAGACCGCGATGATGCCAAGGACGGCGTCATGCTGGTATTTGAAAAGCTGGTAAAAAGCCTGAAAGAACACTCCGTTGAGAATTTCAAAAGCTGGCTTTACGTAACCACAAGCAATCATTGTTTGATGCAACTGCGGGCCAGGAAAGGCAAATTCAATGAACAATTATCGCCGCAGCTTATGGAAAGTGAAATAATTTTGCATCTGGAAGAGGAACCGGAATTAGAGCAAAATCTTAGTAAATTGGAGAAGTGTATTGAGGAGCTGGCAGAAGACCAAAAACGCTGCGTACAGCTCTTTTTCCTTGAAGAAAAATGCTACAAGGATATTACCGGCCTGACCGGGTTTGACCTGAATAAAGTAAAAAGCTACATCCAAAATGGGAAACGCAATTTGAAAATCTGCATGGAACGGAATGGCTGACGTGAAAGACGATATCGAAAAATACCTCAACGGTGAGTTGAGCCGTGCGGAAATGCATGCCTTCGAAAAAAGGGCGCTGAAAGATCCTTTTCTTGCCGAGGCGCTCGAAGGGGCTGTTTCCATCACACCAAAAGATTTCGCAGCCGACGTGGCTGAATTGCAACAGCGCCTTGCGAACCAACAAAAAGTCAAGAGGACCTGGGTGACTCCCCTGCGAATAGCCGCCGCCCTGGCCCTGCTTATCACCACCTCCTATTTCATTTACACCTTTGTAAAGCTAAAGCCGGATGAACCGGTCACCCTCGCTCAAAACGCTTCGAAAGAAGCCCCCGCGACATCCCGGGAAAATAAAATTAGCGATTCTGTTTCAACACCGGTAAAGGAAAAAACCGAACAAGATCTATTGAGCCTCAATCAGCCGGCTCCTGCCCAACCAAAGAGAAAACCAAGCGAGGAATTGAAACCCACCCCAGAACCCGCCCAGCTTGCTGTGGCTTCCGGTGAAGGGAAAGCAGGGCGGGCGGAAGTTGCCGCGCAAGAACAAGTCAATGCAGTGGAAATGAAACTGGAGGAAGCAAAAGCCGATGAACTCCCGGTTGTGGAAACTGATAAATCTTCAAAGGTTGAAGAATCGCTTAAACTGAAGGATAAATCGGTAGCCCGTCAAAAGGCATATAGGCCTGGGGATGTCGCGGGAGTGACATCCGGTCCATCTTTCCATCGGGTGATTAGCGGCAAAGTCACCTCTGCGGATGATGGCGCTGCTATTCCCGGAGCAAACGTGCTTATCCAAGGTACCACCCGTGGAACGGTGAGCGATGCTAATGGAAATTATCAAGTTGCCGCCGATCCTAAGGAAGACAGTTTGGTTATCTCCTTTATAGGCTATGAAACCAAGGAAGTTAAAGTACCCGCCGGCCAATCACAAGTTGACGTCGCGTTGCCGACCGATGTGTCGCAATTGAACGAAGTGATCGTGACCGGTTATACACGAAATGAAGGAGAAAGCGAGACGGGAGGTACGGTTCAATTGGCAGAACCGCAGGGGGGCAAAAGTGCCTACAATAAGTACCTTGAAAAAAATTTACATTATCCGCAACAGGCGCTTGAGCAAAAAATTGAAGGAAGGGTCACTATTGAATTCACAGTACAACCCACCGGTGCCCTGGCTGGCTTTACTGTTGTCCGCGGGATGGGCTTTGGCTGCAATGAAGAGGTGATTCGCTTGGTGAAAGAGGGGCCTCCATGGAAACCATCTATTAAAGCCGACGTGAAGATCAAAAGCACGGTGCGCGTCAGGGTAAAATTCAAGCTTCCAAAATAAAACCCGTCAGACCGCTCCGAGCCGTGCCGACAGGAAGGCGGTCAGACCGGTGGCATTGATTCGGTAGTTTGGCCACTTGCACTGAATGTCTTCGCCACGCGTTAGTTATCAGAAAGGTTTCCCTGACTTTAGAAATTCCAATCATCGAAATGAGCAAAAAAGCCACTGCCAAAACCATCCCCAGGGAGATTCTGGATCTGATACGCCAAGAATTTAATGCTTCTCAGTTCATCGCCATGTCGCGCGGGACGGGCAAATGGAGTTTTATCCCGCTTCTTCAAAAAGCAATACAACAGTTTATTGAAACCTTGAAAACAGATCATCCAGATCTTTTAATTCAATATCCAAAAGGCCCAACCGAAGATCTCTTGCGGAGAGCGTTTAACCTGAAGAGTCCGCCTGGCGCCACGAAATCGCTGCGTGACTTACTTTGCCTTTATGCAACGCAAGGCAAGCATGACTGGAATGAGCTGATCAAGCAAATGTTTCCGGACAAGTTTGGCGCCCTTCTTGATATCGAAAAGCAGGAAGAGCATTCCCAGACTATCGCCACCGCCGTAACGCCCGGCATCGACATCTTTGCCAGTAAGATTGCCGATCTGCTGGCCGAAAAGCTTTCGGCAAAAGAAATTGAAATTGTGAAGCGCCAAATCATGGATGAGGCTTCCGGCGCCAATCCCACCGAGCTCCTTGAAGACATCCTCGTGTCGTCCATCAATGATCCCGAAAAACCCGAGTTTCCCCCAAAACCGTTTTATACTCCAAAGTTTCCGGCTTCCTCAACCTATCCGATCCGGGTCCCGGGTTTTACCCATGTTTTTTTAAAAGATGAAAGCACCAACCCAACCGGTACGCATAAAGACCGGATGGCGTGGGAGGTGCTGATCAAGGCCAAGCGATATCATATTAAAGAGATTTCATTGATCTCTTCCGGCAGCGCGGCAATGGCTATTCAACACTTTTTCAATCTGTACAATGCCACCACCGTCCTCAAGGTGCTCGTTGATTACAAGATGAGCCCTGAGATAAAACAACACCTCACCCGGATGGGCTGCAAGGTTTATGAAACCGACCTTTCTCAAAGACCCTTGACCGGAAAAGAAATCAAGGAGCTTACAGAAAATGTTCACGGGATCGACATCACCTACCGCGAAGTGCTGGACCGGTACAATGACAATTACTATGATTGGTTGTCGTATGAAATCCTCAACGAAACTCCCATGCATTGTTTTATTCCGTTTGGCACCGGTGACTTATTCATTAATGTATTGATCATCGCCGAGCGTGAATTCAACAATCGGATCTACAAACATGATCCGCGATTTTACGGCGACATCAATGTAATCAGTCGTTGCAATTTCATTGGGGCGACCACCCACCATGCCAACACCCGGCTCGATAAGCTTTTCTCTTACCATCTTCCCTCCTTAAAAGATTACAACAATTATCTTGCTTCCCTGATTGACAACAATCGGATTGGCAGTTCATCAGCGATACTCGATTTGGAGGAAGAATTCATCGAAGAAGCGATTCAGCTTGCTGTGGAACAAAACATAACCTGTGAACCCAGCGGAATAGCTGGATTGGCCTTGTTGCTGCAAAGCAGAAATGACATTCCCAGGGGTGAGAAAATATTGATTGTCAACACGGGCCGAACCAACTACAGCATCGGTCCTGGCAGGTAGTTTTGCCATTCCGCTTTCCAAGTTCATTATTCTTTTTACTTTAGGGG
>JAYVEZ010000237.1:0-9937 GCA_043773645.1 Cytophagales bacterium | reverse complement strand
CCATCTCTGATAAAATACAGGAATGCCGTCTTGATGCCGCTGAAAGAGAAATCCAAACCAGGCATGTCTGTATCCGGAAATTTGAATTTAGCTGGATCCCCCTCTCGTGCATGACGGTCAATGAGCGGTCCGCCGGGATACGGGAGTCCCATGATCTTGGCCGCCTTGTCAAATGCCTCCCCCGCTGCATCATCTTGCGTCTCACCTATAATTTGCATATCAAAAAAATCGCGAACTACCACCAATTGAGTGTGGCCGCCACTCACCGTCAGGCACAAAAACGGGAACGCGGGCATTGATCCTTCTACCGTATGGCCGTCCCTGATGAAATGAGACAGGATGTGAGCCTGCATGTGATTCACCTCGATCAACGGAATATTGAGGGACAACGCCAGGCCTTTCGCAAACGAAACCCCTACCAGCAAAGAGCCCATCAACCCAGGCCCCATCGTGAATGCTACCGCCTCAAGATCTTCCTTCGGGATGTCTGCACTGGTCATGGCTTCCTCCACCACAGCGACAATATTTCGCTGGTGAGCGCGCGATGCCAACTCGGGTACCACACCACCGTATTTGTGATGGTCGCTCTGCGAGGCTATAATATTATTGAGTACCTTGCCGTTCATAATGACAGCAGCAGAGGTCTCGTCACACGACGACTCAATGGCAAGGATGGTAGGCATTCAGCTAAATGAAATGGCAAGTTATTAAATTTCGGGTTCTGCAGTGGCTGAAGAGAATTCTCTTCTATGGTCTTTATGCAATCCTGATCTTCTTCATCGTTGGGTTTAGCATCTTACAAATACCTTCAGTTCAAAAAAGTCTTCTCAGCAGGATCACCCGCGGATTTTCCGAGGTCTCAGGCTTTGATATTCAATTTGACCGCTTTTACCTCCTTTGGTATGACCGACTTGAGATAACCGGCCTGCGCATTGCCGATCCCCAGCACAATTCCATGATTGAGGCGGGGAAGTTATTTGTCAATTTCAGTCTCAGCAGCCTGTACGAAAACAAGGACATCAACCTCGATGCCGTTTCCCTTACGGGCGGAGTGGTAAACCTGATCTCCATTCCCTCATCGGACAGTACCAAAGACCTCAACATCAATATTTTTATTGCCGAAATCAATAAACAGTTTTCCTCCGGAGGCGGGGGCCGAAGTCCAAAAATCAACATGGGCGAAGTCCTCATTGAGCAATCCATATTCTCTTACAACCAAACCGACAAAGACTCCATTCAAAATGGATTCGACTACAACCATTTCAGGGTGGCGGTGGATGAAGGGAACCTGGACAACTTTAAGGTCGTCGGCGACACGATTGAATTTCAGGTAGGCTCACTCCAGATAAAAGATTATCAGACTCAACTCAACATAAAACAGCTGAGTACCTTTTTCCGCATCAGCCAGGGGGGAATGGAGTTCCTCGGCCTCAACATGAATGTCAATGATAGCCACATCTCAGACACCATCATCTTCAAATACAGAAGCCAGGCAGACCTGAGCGATTTCAATTCAAAAGTTAATATCAATGTCCATTTTAAAGACACCGAACTGTATCCAGCGGACCTTGCCCTGTTTACCTCAGGGATTGAAAAATTGAAAGAGCCTCTCCTCCTTAATGGCGACTTTAAGGGAAAAGTCTCGCACTTCAATTTCAATCCAATGCGTGTGACGATGGGATCTTCCACCGTGGTGGGGAGCCTGGAGATGGATGGACTTCCAGAGATTCGCGAAACTTTCATCAACGCCAGGCTGCGCCCATCGGTATTATACATGAGGGACATTGCTTTTCTCCTGCCCGATAATTTTAAAAGCAATCTTGGACCGTTAAATAAAGTGCAACTCAAAGGAAATTTTCTTGGGTTTGTCAATGACTTCGTGGCTGATGGAGACTTGATCACACCCTACGGCCAGGTACAATCTGACATCAACTATAAAATTGAAGAGACCAACTTACGACAGAGTTCCTACAGCGGCAAACTCAAACTGTTCAACTTTGCTTTGGGGCAGTTCATCAAGGATACCATCAATTTTCAAAACGTTACCCTGAGCGGGAAAATCATCGGAAAAGGTTTCACCAAAGAATCTGCCGACTTCACGCTGGTGGGTGACATTTCCTCCATCGGACTGCGAGGCTATAACTATTCCAACATTCATTCCGACGCACGGTTTGCAAACCAATTCTTTCAAGGAGACCTGAATATCGACGATCCCAATCTTCAGTTCACCATGGCCGGGTCGATCGACTTGCGGCATGGAAAGGACCTGATCAACATCGAAGCCAAACTTGACACCGCATTGTTACATGAGCTTCACTTGTCGAAAGAGGAGATTTTTCTGCAATCATACGTTGACATCAATAGCCACGGCCTGACACTTGATTCCATTGTGGGCGTGGCCCTGTTTAAGAAGACCCTGGTGCAGTTCCGGGATGAAACCATCCGCTTTGATTCCATCAGGGTGATTTCTGAAAATGAAAATGGCGTCAGGGACTTAACCCTGAGAAGTTCGATGCTTGACCTTTCCCTCAAAGGGGATTTTTATTATTCCTCCCTGTTCAATGACCTTGAAAAATTGGTTCATGAGTTTGTCCTGAACCTCAAAAATGATCCCATCGCAATCCGGCAATATTATCAGTCCAAACGCAAAACCGGCCAGTCATACAAAGCCACGATCCAGGCCGACATTCATAACATCAATCCAATTTTTCAAGTGCTGGATTTAGAAATACACACTTCACCGGAGACGCACGTCCGGGGTGAATTTACCAACAACCTCACCTCGAACCTCCATGTATATACCCAGGTGGATTCGTTGATCGTCAACAACCAGGAATTTAGGGGCAATGAATTGGAATTTGACGGCTCCAAAATCCGCGACAGCACCCAGGTGCTTGCCCAACTTACCATCAGCTCTAAAGGACAGCAACTCAATAAGACTGTTCAGACCAAAGATCTGTTTTTCGAAGGGATCTGGAATAAAGATCACATTGATATCACCTTTGACATGGATCAGGTTGGCTACAACAATTCCATACGTTCCAATGCAGAAATCGACTTTCTGGCAGACAGCACCAAGATAAAAATCCTTCCATCCCGGATTAAAATCTTAGGTGAAGACTGGTCGATCAACGACAGGAATTACACTTTGGTGAAAGGTCATGAGTGGAGTATTCATCACCTCGGCATCGGGCATGAAGAGCAAACGGTCAAGATTGATGGTGACATATCCCAGGACCCATCCAGGATTCTGCATGTCGATGTCCATCAATTTGATATGGCCTTCTTTAATTTCTTTAGCAGTGAAAAATTCAAGGGATTGTTGAATGCACAGATCAAACAAAGAGATCTGTATTCAAATGTTTACATCGAAAACCTCCTCACCATTGATTCTCTTACTGTTAATAACTTTCTGGTTGGAGACGTCAAGGGCAACAACACGCGGGATCCTGAAAATGATCATTTCAACATCGACCTGACCATCGATCGACTCAGTAACCGAATTGTTGACATCAAAGGCTACTATGACCCGAAGGACCCTGAAAATCCACTGCACACGAAGGCCATCCTGGAGAAAGCGAATCTTAAATTAATTGAGCCCGTGGTGAAAGACATCTTCTCTCAACTGGATGGTACCCTGACGGGGGTTTATGACATCGAGGGTACTTTTGGCAGTCCTAAAATCACCGGCGAGGCAAAAATTGAAAACGGTCAGATCATGATCAACTATCTGAAAACCATCTACAAAGTATCTGGCACAATCGGCATGACACCGACCCAGGTATTGTTTAACAACTTCGTATTGACCGATGTATTTCAGAACAAGGGAAAACTGGAAGGTTATATCGCCCACCGTGGATTTTCAAAGATGCGCATCAACCTGGATGCCACATTCATCAATTTTCAGATCCTCAATACCACGATCAAGGACAACACCCTCTTTTATGGCCAGGCATTCGGAACCGGAAATATCAACATACTTGGCCCTGTTTCAAACCTTAAGATTTCCGCAAACGCCCGCACCAACAAGAATACCAGGCTCTCCATCCCCATTGGGGCTACTGCCACAGAAGAACGGAAGGACTTCATCCAATTCTCAAACTTTACCGACAGCCTCAAAAAGAAAATTGTCAAGAAGCAATCATTCAAGCGCGAACTGACAGGACTCACCCTGGACCTGAACATCGACGTTACACCCGATGCCTACACCGAAATTATCTTTGACATTAAATCAGGCGACATCATTCGAGGGCGGGGACGTGGCGATATCAGCCTGCAGATTGACACCAAGGGTGAGTTCAACATGTTTGGTGTGATGGAATTCACGGAAGGGGCTTACAATTTTACCTTGTACGACATCATTAACAAAGAATTTACGATCAAACCAGGTAGCCGCATCAGCTGGTATGGCGACCCGTACGAAGGGGTTCTCAATATTACCGCCAGCTATCGACAGCTCGCCTCAATGGGACCCATCCTCACCGACCAGACGCTGATCAATGAACCAAACATTCGGCGGAAGTATCCGGTCGAAGTGCTGCTGAAACTGGATGGACCCATGCTTTCACCCCAACTCATCTTCGACCTCGAAGCCAAAGACCTCCCCGACAACGTGGTGGTGGAAGGAAAGCCGCCGGTGCGCCTGAAATTTGAATTCAATGCCTTCAAAGCGAAATTGGATGAACAAGAATTGAAGCGCCAAGTATTTAGTCTCATCATTTTGAGAAAACTATCCTCCCCCGACGCATTCTCAACGGGTGGGTCATTGTACAACAGCGTGAGTGAATTACTTTCCAACCAGCTCAGCTACTGGCTCAGTCAGGTAGATCAAAATCTTGAGATTGATCTGGATCTCGGCACCCTGGACCAGGAAGCCTTCAATACATTTCAGCTGCGCCTCTCCTATTCATTCCTCAACGGAAGGCTCCGTGTTACGCGTGACGGAAGTTTCGGCAACAACCAAACCAACCGCTCTGAGTTATCCACCATCACCGGCGACTGGACCGTCGACTACCTGTTGACGCCCGACGGAAAGTTTAAAGTAAAAATGTACAGTCGCACCAGTGTCAATCAATTGCAAAGCTCACTGAATACGCAGACGGCGGCGATTACCACCGGTGTCAGTCTTTTATACACGCAGAACTTCAATGAGTTTAAGGATTTGCTTCGGTCAGCGCGTGACAAACGAAGGAAAGAATTGGAAAAAAATCCTCCCCAGGAAGAAAAGGATGATAAGGAAATTCATTAACACCATTTTTTCACAGAGGCTGAGCCTTCCATCAAGGCTGAAGGGTGTGCTGGCTTTTTCATTTGGTGTGTACGGGATGCTGATCATCAGCCTGGGGTACGCCTGGTACTCCCGTCAGTGGGGATCGTCCTTTCATTTTTTCAATGACGCTGAAGAATGGAAACAGATGGATAAGGTTGCACATTTTTTTTGGGCCTTTCAGGTGACGGCCCTCGCGACCCGACTTCTTTCCTGGGCGCAGCTCAATGAAAAGGCCGCCCTTCTGTTGGGCGTTGTCCTTGGATTTTTTTTCGTCTCATCCATTGAAATCCTGGATGGCTTCTCCGACCGGTACGGTGCCTCGTGGTTTGATATTCTCGCAAACACGCTTGGGTGCGCCGCCTTTGCGGTGCAGCGTTTACTCTGGAAGAAGATTAAAATCTGGCCCAAGTTCTCATTTCATACAACCGCATTTGCTCCGTTGCGGCCGGCGATGTTGGGAAATGGCTTCCTGGAAGAAGTCTTAAAAGATTACAACGGCCAGACTTTTTGGTACAGTGCGGAAATTAAAAAAATACCCCTGCCATCATGGCTGGTGATCGCGGTGGGTGTCGGTGCTGAAGGGATGGTATTTGGGCGCGATCCTCAGAATGAATTGATGAACCTGTCCCCTTACCGGAAGTATTTCCTTTCGGTTGATTTGAATCTTTCGCAGGTGAAGACATCCTCCGGGGTTCTCAATGCAGCGCTGAACGTGCTCAATGTTATCAAGTTTCCGGCTCCAACCCTTGAGTTCTCCAGCCATGGAATAAAATTCCATCCAATTTACTTTTAGCCACCTTTTATTGAAGGGAATTCCCTAATTTTCAAGTGTCATTTCTGAGTCACACTTACCCATAGACTAATCTTTTACCAATCTTTATAATTATGAACCTTACAGAATTCATGAAGAAATATGCCGACCAGATCAGTGGGCAATATATCGAGTACAACCAGACCTTGTCGGTCATCATTATACCCGTTGCCGGGAACCGTTTTCAGACCGTGCTGGGCACAATCAAGCAGAGCACCTTGTACAATCGGAAAGTCATCACATTTACTTCAAAAGTATGTCCCATCGGGAGTGTCACCATTGACTTCAAAATGTTGCTTGAACAAACTGCATTTTTCAATTATTGCCGTTTCATGATCAGCGAAAACTATTTGCAAGTAGAGGCCGTCTCGGCCCTGGAGGGAACCAATGAAGACGACATTAAGGAAATGCTTCAGGAGGTGGCCAACCTGGCGGATCAGTATGAGATGAAATTGACCGGGGCAGACATTCATTAACCCATCAAACCCTGCATCATCTATTCTCCTCTCTCTTCAATAAAAAAACTTTAGCCACAGATTTCATAGATTGGCACGGATTATCGCATCCGTGGTAATCTGTGCAATCTGTGGCTACTTAAGAATCTGAATCATTGGGGTAAAAACTGAAATACATACGAGTATTGTATTTTAATGAGAACCCAACATGATCTTAACACAGAGCCCACAGGGGAATACGCACAGAAATCGCAGAGGTCGGGCAGTTCGTAATTTATAATTCGTAATTTTGGATCTGCAAGCGGTCTTATCGCTCCCCGACCAGTCGGGGGGAGGAAAGTCCGGGCAACATAGAGCATCGTACTTCCTAACAGGAAGGTCCGCCAATTGGCGGAACAGAAAGTGCCACAGAAAACAGACTACCCCCTGGGATTCGTTCCCGGGAGGAAAAGGTGAAAAGGTGGGGTAAGAGCCCACCGCTTCGTTGGCGACAACGGAGGCATGGTAAACCTTACGAGTTGAAAGGCCAAATAAGCCCCGATCAACGAACGGCTCGTTCTTATCCGCGACTTAGTCGTGGGTATCGGGGTGGGTAGGCTGATGGAGTCCGCCAGTGATGTCGAGACCAGACAAATGATGAGAGCTGCCATCCACAAAGGATGGTGGAACAGAACCCGGCTTACACGCTTGCTTTTTTTAACATGAAACCTGTTGCGTGAAAGCGCAGCAGGTTTCGCTATTTTTGTGTCATGCCAAAAATTCTGATCATCGAAGACGAAGCCAGCATCCGGGCTGTGCTAAAGGATATACTATTGGACCAAAAGGAATTGAAACTGGAAGTGGATGAGGCAAAAGACGGGGCAGAAGGACTGTTGCTGCTGGAGTCCAATGCATATGACCTTGCCCTTTGCGATATCAAAATGCCGAAGATGGATGGCATGGAAGTGTTGCAGAAAGCAAAAGAGAAAAACATACACACACCCTTCATCATCATCTCAGCCCATGGAACCACCGAAATGGCAGTGGATGCTACCCGCATGGGTGCCTACGACTTTCTGCAGAAGCCACCCGATCTCAACCGCCTGCTCATCACCGTGCGCAACGCCCTGGACCGAAATTCGCTGGTAAAAGAAACCAAGTCATTGCGTAAAAAAGTTTCACGCAAATATGAAATGATCGGCAAGTCGGCAGGCCTGGACCACGTGCGGGAGATGATCGAAAAGGTGGCCCCCACGGAAGCACGGGTGCTGATCACAGGGCCCAGTGGAAGTGGCAAGGAATTGGTGGCCCGATCCATCCACGAAAAGAGCAACAACAGCGACGGGCCGTTTGTGGAGGTCAATTGTGCAGCCATCCCCAGTGAACTCATCGAGAGTGAACTCTTTGGCCACGAGAAAGGATCATTTACGTCTGCGGTGAAGCAACGGATCGGAAAGTTTGAGCAGGCGGAAGGCGGCACCCTGTTCCTCGATGAGATTGGAGACATGAGCCTCCCGGCACAGGCAAAAGTATTGCGGGCCCTTCAAGAGAATAAGATTACCCGTGTGGGAGGCGACAAGGATATTCTTGTGAATGTCCGTGTGGTTGCAGCAACGAATAAGAACCTGAAACAGGAGATTGCCCAGGGTCATTTCCGAGAAGACCTGTATCACAGGCTCGGGGTAATACTGATTCCCGTGCCGGCGCTCACCGACAGAAAGGAAGACATCGGCCTGCTGGTGGATAAGTTTCTTCTGGATATCTCAGAAGAGTATGGTTCAAAGAAAAAGCAAGTAGAGCCTAAGGCAGTGAAAATACTGGAAGCTCACCCCTGGACAGGAAATATCCGGGAACTTAGAAATGTGATCGAAAGGTTGGTAATCATGGTCGGTGAAACAATCCGACCGGAGGATGTCAAAAAATACCTCTGACAAAACTGGAAGCGAGACATTAAATGCCAGGCGCAAAAAATGCTAGATCTTGGTCTCGGTTCTCTTAACTTCCTTCTTGCTATAGGTCGGGCATGTGTAAGTGCTACACGACGTGAGGAAGCCAATAAGGGCGATGACAGCTAAAACTCTTTTCATACGGGTTGGGTTTATAGGAAACAAAGATTGAGAATACGCCCCTCTTTTACAAGTTCGACGTATGTTTTTGTCACTTTAGCGATAAAAACGGTCATCCGACGAGCAGGTTACACCCTCGGACATCGCTATTATCCATCCTTCCAAGTATCTCAAAATGACCGTTCTGGTGCAGTTTTCCTAAATCCTGGGTTTCAATGAAGGCACAGGAATTAAAATTTGCCAGGTCAATCACATTGATGATGCCCGCTGAACGGTTTTCCTGACTAAATGGGTCATTCACCTCCCGCAATACGAGTTTCATGGAAGGAGGACATTGAAACAATCCTTCCCCCGGTGAATAGGCCTGCGACAGGAGTTCTGTCATGCCATACTCCGAGTGGACCTTCTGAATATTGAAGTTTTTGCAAAGAATCTCATGGAGCTCCTGCCGAATAATCTCTTGCCTCCTGCCTTTCATACCTCCGGTTTCCATGACAATACAATGACTCAGGTCCAGGTCAAATTTCTCTGCCAGGTCAAGCAGGGCGAAAGTAACGCCCAGCAGCAGCACCTTCCGGTCGCCCTTCAATTGCTCCAGCTGGGACGCCAACCGGTCGAAGTCATTCAAATAAAAATCAGACATGGGTGATTCGCTGCGCAGTATAAAATGGTTTGCCATGGCCACCAGCGAAGACCCCGTGCGCTCCAAGTATGAGGGCAGCAGGCACAGTACATGAAACTGATTCAACGGACCATAAATATTCTCAAATGTCCTTGTTGCATGCTGAAGATAGTGGGCAACTGATCGAACAGCATGCTTGCTCACCTCCTGCCCTGTTGTACCACTGCTGGTGAAAGTAACTTCCGGCACCCAGTCACCTGTAGTGATGATATTGGATTTAAACAGGGTGATGGGCAAGAAAGGAATTTCACTGATGCCTTCAACCTTGTCTGGATTTACCCCGAGATAAGTGAGGTAATTGTGATATACTTGACAGTTGAGGGCTTGGTTGCGGAATAGTTTCAGGGCAATTTTCCCGAACGATTCGTCGTTTTCAGGATATAAATCCCCGTCAAAACTTTCAAAAGTCTGCAAGCGTTTACAATTTTACACGTTGGTAAATGTATAATAAATGAAGCGGTTGGTAAATTGGTTGGCGTTGTGCGGTATCGTGGGCTTGTTTGCGGTCTCTTGCGCCGATCCGCCCCAATATTCGCCCATTCCCTCCATTGAGTACGACAATGTTATTTTCAAAGATATTACTGACCCCTCACTCCAGGATTCGCTGATCATCACCGTGAGATTCAAAGATGGTGATGGCGACATGGGATTGGATGCTACCGAAACCGGGACACC
>JAYVEZ010000236.1:0-3899 GCA_043773645.1 Cytophagales bacterium | reverse complement strand
TCATCTGATCCAAACATGCCGCCCGGAACCTGTCCATACACCTCACGGATAAAATTCTGATTGTTATAACTCGCTTGAAGGTCCGTTAGGTCGCCACTTTGCTGATAATAGGTCGCCGGTTCGCGAAAACACTGGGCGATGTTCACGTTGTGCCAGTTGGGTAACCAGTTTTTCAATTTCCAGTTGGCGGTGTTGCGATGGACTTTCTTTGCCAGTTCAAGCAGGTAGGGTTCTTTGGTAATGTTATAAAGCCAGTAGACACTGTATAAGTTGTCTCCACCGCGGCTGTTCTCCCAATAGTCGGTGAGAAAATCATTGTCAGGAATGGTGAGCTGCCACTTGAAATATTTGGTCATGTGTGTAATCACCCGTGTATCCTGGCTATATTCATAATAAGATTGCAAAACAAAGAGCATCAGCATCTGCGCCCAGAGGTCGCGTTTGCCAGTGGTTTTGCGAATTACATACGGGCCGAAGTCGCCGTTGTCGCGTTGGCTATTCAAGGTACCATTGATCCACACCATGGATTCGTCGATCATCTTTTTATCTTTCAGTACATAGCCGATGTTGGCGTAACCTTTCAGCCAGTAAGGCATTTCTTCCCAACCCCAGTCGCCAGTGCCATCTTTGTTGAGCCAGGCGTTGTTTTTCTTTGTGAGCCAGGCGCTGATGTCTCCCAGCTGGCCGGTGAGTCCATCGCGTTGTAGTTCAAGACTTTTCAAGAGCCATCCTCCCGGCTTGATGGAACCGACGGGCAGTTTTACGAGGTGCTGCGGTTGGAGGGGAGATTGATTGGCTTGATAAAAGGAATTCAGGGTTGTGTTTGCAGGTTTTTGAATTACAGTTGCTTTCCATGAGGACTGGGCGAGGGTTGAAACGGAGGACAGGATCAATATTGAAAGAACAAGTAGCTTCATAAGATCTTTTTTGCCACAGATTACACTGATTATCACGGATTCAAATACAAAATTACCGTCAAACATTATTGCTAGCGCGGATCAACCGGCCAATACATTTGCCACAGATTACACTGATTATCACGGATTCAAATAAAAAATTAAGGTAAGACATTATTGGTAACCCGGATCAACCGGCCAATACATTTGCCACAGATTCAAATACAAAATTAAGGTAAAACATTACTGCTAGCCCGGATCAACCGGCCAATACATTTCCCGCTGATTGCGCAGATTCTAATACAGCGCCGATTTCGCGGATAAATACAGTCTGCGGTAATCTGCGGTTTCAATCTGCGCGATCTGCGGGAAAATGTATTAGCCTAAGGTAACGCAAACGCCACATACGAATCACCCGATTTGGTGCCCAGCTTTCCGCCTCCACACGCAACAACGATAAATTGCTTGCCGTTGACTTCGTAGACCGCCGGTGTAGCGAAGCCGGGGGCAGGCAACACTGTTTCCCATAAAAGCTTTCCGGATTTCTTATTGAACGCCCGCAACTTGCCATCGCTGGTGCCGGCAATAAACAACAGTCCGCCTGCCGTGACAACCGGTCCTCCATAGTTTTCTGTGCCTGTGATGATACCCTTCTTAATAAAGTCAGGATGTTCTCCCAGGGGGATTCTCCAGGCAATATCTCCAGTATTCAAGTTGATTGCATTCAATGTACCCCACGGCGGCTTGATGGCAGGGTAGCCTTCCTTGCTCAGGAATTTTCTATAGCCTGTAATGGAAAAGGGAAGATTCTTAAAAGAATCAATCGCCATTGGCATGGATTTGAACTTTTTCTTTTGCATTGTCTTCAGGTCAAGAATAAAGGAAGCGATAGCGCCCGTTTCCTGTTTGGACAAATTTTTATATGCCGGCATCATGCGTCTCCCTCTTATCAACAACTCTGTCAATGTCTTTTCATTGTATTTCTTTTCTACTCCCTTCAGCGTTGGAAAATTACCAGCCCCTTCGCGGTTAACACCATGACACGCCATACAAGTTTGTTTGTAGAGACGTTCGCCAGCGGTAAGAAAGGTTTCCCCCGTCGGCACGGAGATCTTTACATCCACGATGCCGATGGCCCAAGGAATTTCATTTGCATTCACGTACATCAAGCCAGTGGCAGGATCGAACGCTGACCCACCCCACTCAGCACCGCCATCAAGACCCGGGAAAAAAATGGTGCCCTGTCTGGTGGGAGGCGTGAATAAACTGCCCGAGGCATAACTGAGGAATCGCTTGCGAATGTCTTGATAGGATGAGTCAGGCAACAGGTCATTTAAGTCTGCTTCTGTAAATGTCTGACGGGTGAAGGGCTTCGGCAAAGTTGGAATTGGTTGTTTAGGCGAGAGTTTTTCACCTTTCAACTCAGAGACAGAAGGAACGAGCTGTTCTTCAATCGGAAATATCGGAACCCCTGTTTCCCTGTTCAGTAAAAACACAAACCCGGTCTTGGTAGGCTGCGCCACCGCATCGACGGCTTTACCATCGTGCATGATAGTCACCAAGGATGGTGCTGTGGGAAGATCCTTATCCCATACATCGTGGTGGATATTTTGAAAATGCCAGATGTGTTTGCCGGTATTGGCATCAAGGGCCAGAATACAATCAGCAAAGAGGTCATCGCCTTTGCGCTTTCCTCCATAAAAATCAAATGCGGCTGAACCGGTGGGGGCATAAACTATGCCGCGCTTGTCGTCGAGACTGAATCCGGCCCAGGCGTTGGCACCGCCGATATGCTTGTACGCTGTGGAGTCATCCCAGGATTCAAAGCCCGGTTCGCCCGGGTGCGGAATGGTATGAAAAATCCAGCGTTGCTTTCCGGTGCGCACATCATAAGCGCGGATGTGGCCCGGTGCTGCATCGCTGCCTTCCGACACACGTGATCCCATGATCAGAAGATCTTTAAATATGATGCCCGGGGAGGTGGCCGCCACATAAAGATCTTTTACATCGCGACCCAGTCCATCATGCATGTCAACCTTACCATTGCCGCCAAATGTCTTGATGGTTGCACCGGTTACCGCATCGATGGCATAGAGGTGAGATCCAGCCGCATACAATATTCTCTTATCCTCTTTTTCTTCCCAATAAGTAACGCCCCGGTTATTGTTGAGGATGAACCGCATGAATCCACTGTTGTCAGTCTTCTCTGTCTGGGGATCAAAGACCCACTTCTCCTTGCCAGTAGAAGCATCGATGGCCAGGAGTTTCAGTTGTGGAGATGTACCATACAATACTCCATCCACCACAATGGGGTTGCACTGAATTTGAGAGTGGTTGACGGTATCTGCGTCATAGCTGCTGTATGACCAGGCCATTGTCAACTGGCTCACATTCGAAGTATCAACCTGGGTGAGGGCGCTGTATCGGATATTTTCTTTTGTGCCCCCCGTGACTTTCCATGTCTGAAAAAGATCGTCTTTTTTTACTGAACACGAGACCCCTATGATGATCATGAGAAAAACAAAAGCGCCCTGCATCATGAAGAGGCAGCCAAAGCGGGATTCCAAGGGGTTAAACTTCATACCATGATCAATTTATTGGAAATTGGGAGAAAGTTTATAGTGTACAGCAGAAAGTTAAAGGGAGTGACAAACAAATAATAACCGTTCACACAACATTAGGCCCGACATCTGGAATTTAGCCCCAAAATAGTGACCATTACCTGTTTTCCGATCTAAATGAATTTGGTAACTATACTCATTCTTTTAATATCCGCATTCGAATGAAATCAGACAATTCCCATTTCGATGAACACGAGGTGCTCCATGATCTCAAGCACTTTCTGCCTGCACAGGCACCCCTTAAGGATTTCATTCATCACAATACCCTTCACGCATTCCAGAATCTGAAGTTTCATGATGCCATCCGCCGGGCCAGCGAAATACTTGGATACCGGGTGACGCTGTCCATGGAAGAATTCCGGGCTCTTTATGAAAGAAAGGT
>JAYVEZ010000235.1:0-5042 GCA_043773645.1 Cytophagales bacterium | reverse complement strand
TCGGAGTATCGTTGAATTTTTTCAAGCGTCTCGCGTGAATCTTTATAAGCCCGGTGTAGTATATCACCATTCAGGTGAATGACTTTGGTGCCACGCCTTAATACCACCCGGTCATGCGGATTCTCACCGCCCCACACACCCACATCCTTGTTCCACAATCGAATTTTCCGATCAGGGTACCAGGAGCCGTGCTTGATCCATTTATTCCCGTAGCTGGACAACCGGTTCATGCGATAGGCATCCGCCGGCCATTTCTGTTTTACTTCAAGGATTGCATGGGTCAACTCCGGCGATAAGTACTCGTCGGCATCGAGCGAAAGTATATATTGATGGGTCGCCTGGGTAACCGCAAAATTTTTCTGGTCAATGTGGTTGCGAAAATTGTGCTCAACAAACACGATCCCCTTGGCAAGACATATCTCTTTGGTGCGGTCTTTGGAGAAAGAGTCTATAACCACAATTTCGTCTGCCACCGGGGAAACTGAGTCAATGCACCGAGTGATATTCTTCTCCTCGTTGTATGTTATGATTAGGGCACTGATCTTCACCATCGGACAAAAATAGAGATAAAGATTGATTTTTGGATGATCAGTGGCAATACCGGTAAAGGGTAACCCCCTGCCAGGCAGGGGGTTCACCTGTTCTAGCGGCTTGCCATCAGCCCCATAGACTTTACGAGATTAATGAATTCGGACTGGTATCCATTCTTGTCTTCCCCTTTGGCTCCCTGTGCGAGTTGCAGCGTACGTTCATAGGAATATCCTTTTACATACTCAGATTCCCGCAAGAGCATCCCAAAGGAAGCCACCGCAGCAGACCACCTGAAATCATCGGATGCCTGCGACAAAAGTGTATTGCTGTCCAACAATGGATGGACGATCAATTTGCTGATATCACTGTCGGGATTTTTGTAGCGCAGTTTGATCGTCATCAACTCTTTTGAAGTCCCGGCTGAACGGGTGACCTTGGTCTGCTGGTATTTCAAATCATCTATTTTGTAAAATTCGCTGTCCACTCCCTCTGGAATAATCTCATAGAGGGCAGTCACTGTGTGACCCGACCCCAAATCACCCGCATCTTTCTTGTCGTTGTTAAAGTCTTCGCTCTTCAGCATGCGGTTTTCATATCCAATCAGTCGATAGGCCTTCACTTTTGCAGGATTAAATTCTACCTGGATCTTTACATCCTTCGCGATGGCAAACATCGTTCCACCAAACTCATTCACAAGGACTTTCTGTGCTTCCAGAATTGTGTCGATGTACGCGTAGTTGCCATTGCCCTTGTCGGCGAGGGTCTCCATTTTAGAATCTTTGTAGTTACCCATGCCGAAGCCGAGTACAGTCAGAAAGATTCCATCGTTTCTTTTTTGCTCAATCAACCGCTCCATGCCCGCATTGCTGGATTCACCTACATTGAAATCTCCATCCGTGGCAAGGATCACACGGTTGTTTCCACCTTGACGAAAATTCTGTTTGGCGATGGCATAGGCCAATTGGATACCGGCGCCACCGGCTGTAGACCCACCGGCCTCCAGGTTGTCAAGGGCGCCGATGATCGTTTGTTTATCGGCACCTGACGTGGGGGGCAGAACCGTACCAGCTGCTCCTGCATACACAACAATGGCCACCCGATCTTCCTCCCGCAGTTGCTGTACCAGCATTTTGAATGACGACTTCAGCAAGGGCAATTTGTTGGGTGCCTCCATGGAACCGGATACATCAATGAGGAAAACAAGATTGGAAGCTGGTAAACTTTCTGTCGGAATTATCTTTCCCTGCAATCCAATATGAACAAGTTTGTGCTTCTCGTTCCATGGAGCGGTAGAAATTTCGGTATACACTGCAAAAGGATCATTGTTGGTGGGTTGCGCATAGTGGTAATCAAAATAGTTTACCATTTCCTCGATCCTCACCACATCCACCGGAGGACGTTGGCCATTTTGGATAAACCGACGCATGTTGCTGTATGAGGCGGCGTCCACATCAATCGAAAAAGTGGATAATGGATTTTGCTTTGCTCCATGGAAGATGTTCTCATGGATGGCATCATACTCTTCCGTATTCCACTGGGGTTCTTTCCAGTCTTTCTGAACAATGCCCGAAGGAGGAGCATAGGATTTATAATTGTAATCACGCTTCTCTTCATCCGCTGCCTGGGCGCCGAGGCCATGACGCTTGGTGCCCACCTCGCTGAGGGGGCCATTGATCAAAGTCATCAAAACGTTCACGACCTGGGACGCACCGATGGTCACTTCCTGGGTCGCAAACCCTTTCAGGGTGAACACCAGAATACCTCCCTTGGTCGGAACTAAAATTGAATACAGCCCATGTCGATCGGTCAGTGTTCCCGGTTGCTTGCCTTTTAACCCCACCGCTACACCCACCAGGGGCTTTCCATCTGCGGCCGAGGTTACTTTCCCGGCAAGGGTTCTTTCCTGTGCATGCAGCACTCCCGCAGACAAGCACAAGGCGACCCACAAAATCATCCATTTCTTTTTCATAGTGATCAATTTTTGTTTCCTCTGAGATGCCGCCTGCGCACCTTTTCCATAAGACTCTTAAAAAATTTATCTTGAGGGGTGTTTCTCCGAAAAAGCGATATTGAAAAAACGGACAATGAATTGTTGGCCCTTTATCAACAGACCCAGGACCTCGAATGGCTCAGCAGCTTATACTTGCGTTATGCATCCCTTGTATTTGGGGTTTGCTTGAAATACCTGAAGGACCGTGAGCTTGCCAAAGATGCCGTCATGCAAATCCATGAAAAGCTGATCGAAAGCCTGCTGGTCCATCAGATTACTCATTTCAGAAGCTGGCTGTATGTCAATGCCCGGAACCATTGCCTCATGTACCTAAGGTCCCGGAAAGGAAAGGAAACAGAAGAAATCTCACCTTTCCTTATGGAAAACAGTCTTCAGGAGCATCTGGAAGAAGGAGCCCTATTCGAACAGAGCCTGCTCAAGCTGGAAAAGTGCATTGAGACGCTGGCAGGGCCACAACAGCAGTGTGTGAAACTATTTTACCTGCAGGAAAAGTGTTATAAAGATGTCGCGGATGAAACGGGCTTTGACCTGAACAAAGTGAAGAGTTATATTCAAAATGGAAAACGAAATTTGAGGAATTGTCTGGAAGAAAATGGATAGCGAGAAAGACGATATTGAGCGTTATCGCGATGGATCCCTGGAGGGTGCAAAAAGAAATGCGCTGGAAAAGAAGGCCTTTCATGATCCGTTCCTCGCCGATGCCCTGGAGGGAGCTGAGTCGGTTCAACCTGAAGAATTTTCAAGGGACTTGCGCGCGCTGTCAAAATCAATCAAGGCAAGGCAGGCGAAAAAACTATTCATACCCTTTCGAATCGCAGCAGGCATCGCAATCCTCATTGGGGCCGGTTCAATTTTCTACTACTTCTTAAATAGGCCTGAACCATTGCCGCTTGCCCTTGAAAAATCAGCACCAGCGGTTTCCGCGGCTGATTCAATAAAAAGTTCAGGTGAAGATTCATCCAGCAATCTTCTCAGTCTTGCCAAGCCGGGCAAAACTTCCGAAGAACTGCACCCAAGTCCTGAACCTATAAGATCTGGTCCTGTAAGTAAGTTGCAATCCGATGAAGCCGCCGGGGCGGGGCATGTGGGAGAACAAGCAACTGAAAAAACATCACCGGAAGAAATAAAGACTGAAGAAGAGAAATCAAAAGTTGCCATTGCCGAACTGAGGGAGGAAAATGAAGTGCTTCTGGATCAATCGGTTCCATCGTCAATTTCATCCGGTGCCGCAAACCAAAAGAAAGACGCAATCAGCCAGCGTGATTCAAAGTCATCCAGGGCCAAGGATAAGGAAGAATCCGTTCTGCCTATCCAAAATATCAGCGGTAAGGTCACCGCCACCGATGATGACGCGGTTCTTCAAGGGGTGAATATTACCGTAAAGGGCTCCACCGAAAGC
The DNA here is from genome assembly GCA_043773645.1 of Cytophagales bacterium. GTDB lineage: Bacteria > Bacteroidota > Bacteroidia > Cytophagales > Cyclobacteriaceae > ELB16-189. Next base: position 1,101 of record JAYVEZ010000235.1, on the reverse strand, counting down.
GCGGTCACAGATCAAAATGGAAATTATCAGCTGACGACCCAGGAGGCCAATCCGCAATTGGTTTTCTCTTCGATCGGATTGGAACGCAAGGAGGTTACTACTGCACGGTTTCAGCCACCGGTCAATGTTCAGCTCAGTCCCGACCGGAATCAACGGAGTGAATTGAATGTTGCGGGTGGTGCAGGTCAAACCAATGGTCAGGGTATGGGATCAATAGAACTGGCCCAACCAATCGGAGGCCGGGATGAATTTCAAAGGTACCTCGAAGCCAATGTGGGTTACCCGGAGAGAGCGCTGACCAATAAGACTGAAGGAAGCGTCACGGTTCAGTTCACTATCCATTCCGATGGAAGTATTTCCAACCTGGAAACCGTTCATGGTATCGGTGATGGATGTGAGGAAGAGCTGATGCGCGTCATTCAACAGGGACCAAAGTGGACCCCTACGGCACTCAACCGAACCCCCCAAGAAGACAAGGTCACTGTCCTGTTTAGATTTATCCTGCCGAGATAATCAAACAACTTTCTTGCGGATTTGCTTCGCATAGGTGCGACTGACCGGAAAGCTTTTGCCGCTTTGCATTTTCACCACCATGCCTCCGTTGAAGTGCCGCTCGATCTCTTTGAGATAATTCAAGTTGATGATGGTCGACCGATGAACCCTGATGAAGGATTCGGGGTCCATGATTTCTTCCAGCTTGCCGATACCGGAAGAACTTACAAACTGGTCGTTCTTGGTGGTGATCACCGTGTAATCGCCCGAGGCTTCGAGGTATACAATTTCCTCCACAGGTAAGTTGAACAGTTTCTCCGACTTCTGTACGAAGATATGTGTTTCAAAGTTTTTGGTCCCGGACTTAATGCTTCTCAGCAATGCTTCCAGGTCGCCTTGCTCCACCGTTTTTCGTTTCAACGCGCGGTTAACGGCCAGACGGAAACGTTCTTCGTCCAAAGGTTTTAGCAGATAGTCCACTGCATTCTTCTCAAATGCCTTGATGGCATATTGGTCATAAGCGGTTGTGAAAATAACATAGGGCTCGTGGTCAATTTCCTCCAGCACATCAAACCCGTTCATGCCCGGCATCTGGACGTCCAGAAATAT
>JAYVEZ010000234.1:0-5525 GCA_043773645.1 Cytophagales bacterium | reverse complement strand
CACATCGGTCGCGAACTCAATCCAGGATCCTTTGAATGGAATGATCCGTGCGGAATACAGCTTGGTTCCATTGGTGTGCTTGCTCATGGCAAAGAACACCCCCGGCGAACGGTGCAATTGAGAGACAATGACACGTTCAGCCCCATTGATCACAAACGAACCCTTCTCCGTCATGTACGGAATGTTTCCAAGGAACACTTCCTGTTCGATTGTTTCAAAGTCTTCGTTGTCCTCATCGTTGCAGGTGAGGCGAAGTTTTGCTTTGAGCGGAACTGAAAAAGTCAGGCCGCGGTCAATGCACTCATCGACAGAATATTTCGGAGGGTCGATGGTATAATCCACAAACTCCAGCACGAAATTCTCGCGTGAGTCAGAGATGGGAAAATTCTCTGCAAACACTTTGAAGAGTCCTTCATTCTGCCGCTTTTCAGCGGGCGTCTCAATCTGTAAAAAGTCTTTAAAAGATTGAAGTTGAAGGTCGAGGAAATCAGGATATTCAATGATCTTCTCAATGTTTGAGAAATCAATCCTGTTATTGATGGTCTTCTTTGCCAAGGTGCGTTTTATTTAGAGGATTCCTGGACTAGAACATAAATGTGGTACAAATAGAGTAACCCCACCCCCATCGCGGTCCCGATAGCTATCGGGATCGGAATGGGGTTGGGGCATACAGTGTGGTTAGACGGTACCCAGCGTCTTCAAAAAGTTACTTCAACTCTACTTCGGCACCCGCCTCGATGAGTTGCTTCTTGAGATTTTCTGCTTCGTCTTTTGGCAAGCCTTCCTTGATGGTTTTGGGAGCTCCGTCCACCATGTCCTTTGCTTCTTTCAAGCCAAGACCGGTGAGTTCTTTCACGAGCTTCACAATCTGGAGTTTGTTGGGTCCAGCTGCTTTCAACACAACGTCGAAATTAGTCTTTTCAGCCGCTGCTGCGCCTGCGCCACCGCCTGCGGCAGGACCTGCGATCGCTACCGCTGCTGCAGCGGGTTCAATACCATAGGTTTCTTTCAGGTAAGAAGCCAATTCAGTTACTTCCTTTACGGAGAGTTCTACCAGTTGATCGCCAATTGCTTTAATGTCAGCCATTTTTGTAAGTGTTTAAATTTTCTGTTCAATAATTATTTTGCCCGTCCTTCCAATGTTTTTATCAATCCGGCCACCGTCTGCTTGCTGCTCAATAGGGCAGACAGAACATTCTGTGCAGGTGCTTGAAGCATTGAAATGATTTCTCCTATGAGCTCGTTTTTCGACTTGAGGTCGCCGAGCACAGTGAGGTTTTCCTCTCCGATAAATAAATCAGATTGGATAGAAGCGCCCTTAAAGGCTGGCTTCCCTTCATTCTTTTTCCGGTATTCCTGAATGGCTTTCGCGGGAGCGTTTCCTGATTCCTTTGAAAAGATCACGCCAGAGAAACCATGCAATACCTTATACAATGGGTCGTAATTACCTTTTGGCTGCTTTTCCAGTGCTTTGCGGATCAAGGTATTTTTGTACACACGGTACTCAACGCCTTTGTTAAAGCAGATTCTGCGGAATGCATTGATCTGCGCTACCGAAAAACCGGATGCATCGGTAATGTAAAAATGATCGTGTTGCGAGAACTTCTCCGCCAACGCATCAATAATTTGTCCTTTTTCTTCGCGGGTCATCGTTTAAAAGTTTAGAGTCCCACAATTGAACTCCTGTCAACCATTATGCCGGGGCTCATTGTTGTCGAAAGGCTAATGCTTTGGAAATACGTTCCTTTCGAAGAGGCCGGTTTTAACTTCGCAACCATATTAATAAGTTCAGCGGCATTGTCTTTAATCTTATCCGCGCTGAAGGAAGCCTTACCAACGGAGGCGTGAATGATTCCTTGTTTGTCAATTTTGAAGTCCACTTTCCCTGCTTTCACATCTTTTACCGCCTTACCAACTTCCAGGGTGACTGTACCAGACTTCGGGTTGGGCATCAGACCACGGGGCCCGAGTACCTTACCCAACTTACCAACTTTTGCCATTACTGTGGGTGTACAGATGATCACATCAATGTCTGTCCATCCACCTTCAATTTTTGTTACAAATTCATCAAGGCCAGCGTATTCTGCTCCCGCGTCTTTGGCCTCTTGTACCTTATCAGGGGTACATAGCACCAATACGCGCACAACCTTTCCAAGACCATGTGGCAACGACACAACACCGCGGACCATCTGGTCTGATTTCTTAGGGTCAACACCCAAGCGGATATCCACATCGACCGAAGCATCAAACTTGGTGAATGTTATTTCTTTTATAACCTTGGCGGCATCCTCGAGGGAGTATTCCTTCTCGGCATTGTACTTTGCCAGTACCGCTTTTCTATTTTTTGAAATTCGTGCCATGATCATTTAATTATTTATCCCACGGAGCGGCACCACTGACGGTGACACCCATGCTGCGGGCTGTTCCAGCTATCATTTTCATTGCCGACTCAACCTTGAAAGCATTCAAGTCAGGCATCTTTGTCTCTGCAATTTTCTTCACTTGGTCCCAGGAGATGGATCCCACTTTTGAGCGGTTAGGCTCTTTGGAACCTTTTTGAATCTTGATGGCCTCCATGATCAGCACAGCGGCTGGAGGAGTCTTAATCACAAAGTCAAACGACTTGTCATTATAGATGGTGATCAACACGGGGAGAACCTGACCTGGCTTATCCTGCGAGCGAGCATTGAACTGCTTGCAGAAGTCCATGATGTTCAAACCCTTGCTACCCAACGCAGGTCCGATGGGGGGTGCAGGATTTGCTGCGCCTCCCTTTACCTGCAGTTTCAAATAGCCGATTGCTTCCTTTGCCATGATACTCTTAGTCTAACTTTTCAACTTGCATATAACTCAACTCAACCGGGGTATTGCGCCCGAATATTTTTACCATCACATTGAGCTTCTTCTTGTCTTCAAAAATCTCTTCTACAGCGCCTGTAAACCCGCTGAAAGGACCATCCATCACCTTCACTGACTCTCCCCTTATAAAAGGTCTCTCCAACTTCTCTCCTACTTCGTCTACCTCGTCTACCTTTCCCAATATTCTATTGACTTCCGACTGCCTGAGGGCAACAGGATCTTTCGCTGAACCTGTTCCGTTGTTGCCCAAAAAACCAATCACCCCCGGTATGTTGGTGACCGTATGATGGGCTTCCGGATGAGCCAAATCGGCCGATATCAATACATAGCCTGGGAAGAAATTCTTTTCGCGCATCTTCTTCTTCCCGTTGCGCATCTCATAAACTTTCTCCGATGGAATCAATACCTGGGGTATTGATTCGGTGAGTTTGGAGCGGTCGATCTCAGTTTCCAGGTAAGATTTTACCTTCTTCTCCTGGCCGCTGATCACGCGTAATACATACCACTTTAGTTCACCCATTTCCTTGCTGACTTAAAATTCCCGGTAGAACCAGGCCAACGCGTTCTTAAAACCCAAGTCGATGACACCGATTACCAATGCAAAGATCAATGAGGCAACCAGCACCAGGATGGCACTGCTTTGCAATTCGCTGAATTTAGGCCACGAGACCTTATTGCGAACCTCCTCAACTGAGTCTAAGATGTAATCCTTTACTTTTTCCATTTTCTAATTCCTTTGAATACCCCGTTTTTTCAGGGACTTCCTTCATTTCTTGCACGGGTGGAGAGACTCGAACTCCCAGCCAACGGTTTTGGAGACCGCTACTCTACCAATTGAGCTACACCCGTTTGGTCAACTTCTATTCTCTGCTGAGAGCCCTTTTGACCCTTCCTGTACCCTAAATCCAAAAGGACTGCAAAGGTAGAACAAAAGGCTTCAAAACAAAAACGTTTCCTGGAAATTTCCAGGAAACGCTCTGCTTTGATTATCAGTTACTTAGCCACCTCGTTGAAAGCTTTGGTGGCTAAGCGATTATCGAACTAGTCAACAATTTCTGTGACCTGTCCAGAGCCTACGGTGCGTCCACCTTCGCGGATAGCAAAACGGAGACCTTTTTCCATGGCGATCTTATTGATCAATTCCACTTCAATGGATACGTTGTCACCAGGCATAACCATTTCAACGCCTGTGGGTAGCATGATTTCGCCTGTTACGTCCGTTGTACGGAAGAAGAACTGGGGACGGTATTTGTTAAAGAAAGGAGTATGACGACCACCTTCTTCCTTGCTCAACACGTAAACCTCAGCCTTAAACTTAGCGTGGGGTGTAACAGTACCGGGCTTGCAAATAACCATACCACGGCAAATCTGAGTCTTTTCAATACCGCGGAGGAGGAGACCAACATTGTCACCTGCTTCACCGCGATCGAGGATCTTGCGGAACATTTCCACCCCAGTGATGGTAGAAGTGAGGTTCTCTGCTCCCATTCCAAGAATCTGAACAGCATCTCCCGTCTTGATAATACCGCGTTCGATACGGCCTGTAGCTACTGTACCACGTCCTGTGATCGAGAACACGTCTTCTACCGGCATGAGGAAGTCCTTGTCGATGGCACGCACCGGCATCGGGATGAAATCATCCACGGCCTTCATGAGCTCGTCAATTTTTTCAACCCATTTAGCTTCACCGTTCAAGGCACCGAGGGCAGAGCCACGGATGACCGGCATGGTGTCGCCAGGGAAATTATAAGAAGAAAGGAGTTCACGGATTTCCATTTCAACCAAGTCCAACAACTCAGCGTCGTCAACCAGGTCAACTTTATTCATGAATACAACCAAGGCAGGAACACCTACCTGGCGGGCCAGAAGAATGTGTTCACGTGTCTGTGGCATAGGGCCATCGGTTGCAGCTACTACGAGGATAGCGCCGTCCATTTGCGCAGCACCTGTAACCATGTTCTTCACATAGTCAGCGTGACCCGGGCAGTCAACGTGTGCATAGTGACGTTTTTCTGTAGAATACTCGACGTGCGAAGTATTGATGGTAATACCGCGCTCTTTCTCTTCAGGAGCGTTGTCGATTGAAGAGAAGTCTCTTATCGACGCCAATCCTTTTTTTGAGAGCACCATGGTGATTGCTGCAGTCAACGTAGTCTTGCCGTGGTCGACGTGACCGATGGTACCTACGTTAACGTGAGGTTTCGAACGATCAAAGGTTTCTTTTGCCATATTTGAAAATCCCAGTTAAGTGTTTAAAAGTGTATAATTGATTAAAATAAGTACAATTCAAGGCTTCTCCGACTGAGAAGCATACACCCCAAACATGTTAAGCCTTCGAATAAGGGTTATTCGGCCACGTGGCATTGAAGTCCTCGACACCCTTTTGATGGTCGCTACCCACCGGTGTCGTCAGATATCATTTTATCTACTATTTCAAACTTAGTCCGGGCCGATTGCCCAGCATTACTTTATTCAATCCCAATCCCCCTGCAACCTCTTCAAAATTCAGAGCCGTTGAACAGGATTGAACTGTCGACCTCTTCCTTACCAAGGAAGTGCTCTACCACTGAGCTACAACGGCGTAAATGCTCTTGGCTTTAGCCATTGGCCGTTGGCTGAGCCCTCACAAGTCCAAACAACTTCAAACTCACAACTATTGGTTGATG